>JBBQJX010000083.1:0-7424 GCA_038326295.1 Sphingomonadales bacterium | reverse complement strand
CTTCCAAGGCTGACGCGTAGGATGAGTGAAATTGCCAGCGACAGCGCCTACGCAAACACCAAAACGAACCGGAGTCGCGTTAACAGCAGCGGCGACATTGGTGGATGTGCTCATAAGAATTAGACACCAAAGCGGACGCGCCCTCACCGTTTCACCTTGCCCGTCTTGTGCAGCGCGCCTGCGACTTCGGGGGGCATGTATTTTTCGTCGTGCTTCGCCAGAATTTGCTCGGCGACAAACAGGCCGGTCGGTGCGAAAGCCCCGGTGGCGATGACGCCCGAGCCTTCGCGGAAGAGATCGGGGACGAGGCCCTTGTAGCGGACCAGCGTGGTCGCGCGGTTGTCGGTGACGGCGAAGGCCATCGTCAGGCCGTCGGGCAGGCGCGCGATCGAGTGGAGCGCGACCAGCCCGCCCAGGCGGATTTCGCGGCCGGGTTCGGGCGGGTGGGCGCGCACGTCCGAGGGGGCGTAGAAATAGGTGGCGCTGTCGCCGATCGCGGACAGGCCCAGCGCGAGCGCGCCGCCGAGCGCGACCACGGCGGCACCGAGCAGATAGAGGCGCTGGTTCTTCGCGGTCATCGGCGGTCGTCCCGCTGCTGCGCGGCAGCACGTTCGGCGCGGCGCATCGCTGTCCAGCTGTGGATCACCAGCGCGAGCGTGGCGATCACCGCCACACCGTAGGCGGGGTAGATGTAGGCGGCGTGCGTCACGCGAACGCCTCTGCCATGCGACGCGCGCGCGCGGCGACGCGGGTCTGCGCGATCTCGGCGCGCATGCGCATCAGCACGGTCGCGGCAAAAAGTAGGCTGAATCCCAGCGCGCTGATGCCCAGCGGCCAGAGCAGGGCGGGCGCGATGGTGGAGCCGGTGAGCGTGATCGACGCGCCCTGGTGGAGCGTGTTCCACCAATCCACGCTGTACTTGATGATCGGCAGGTTGATCGCGCCGACGATCGACAGGATCGCCGCCGACCGCGCGCCGCGCCCGGGCTCGTCGAACGCGTGGCCGAGCGCGATCACACCCAAATAGAGGAAGAACAGCACGAGCATCGAGGTCAGTCGTGCGTCCCACACCCACCACGTGCCCCAGGTGGGCTGGCCCCAGAGCGAGCCGGTGATCAGGCACACCGCAGCGAACACCGCGCCCACCGGCGCGAGCGCGCGCATCGCGACTTCGGCCAGCGGATGCTTCCAAACCAGCGCCACGGCGGCGGCGACGGCGAGGCCCGCATAGCCGAGTTCGCCCAGGATCGCGGCGGGGACGTGGACGTCCATGATCCACGCGCTATCGCCCTGCAGGTAATCGGGCGGCGCGTAGAACAGCCCCCACGCGAGGCCGAGCGCGGTGATCGCGAGGCCGGGCCACAGCGTGAGCGGCGTGGCCCAGCGGGCGATGCGCAGGAAACGGGCGGGGTTGGCGAAGCGATGCATCGGTTTCAACCATATATATCCTAGCTCCGCGCCGCGCGCACCCCCGCCCCGGCGGCGAATGGCCCCATCGCCGCAAGGACGAGCGTGGTCGCGGCAAGCAGCCGCAACGCGCCGCTTCCCGCGTCTCCCGCCGCGCCCGCGCCGAAGATCAGCAGCGGCACCGCGAGCGGAAAGACCAGCAGACCGCTGAGCATCCCGCCGTCGCGCGCGCCGCTGGTGAGCGCGGCGGCGACGACCGCGAGCGACGCCAGCCCCGGCGTCCCGATCAGCAGCGCCAGTTCGAGACGAAGGATAGCGTGGCCGTTCAGCCCGAACAGCAGCGCGGCGAGCGGGGCGGCGATCAGCAGCGGGAGCGCAAACGCGATCCAGTGCGCGGCGAGGCGCGCGGCGGCGACGATTTCGGGGGGGATCCCGCGCGCGGCATATTGATCGAGCGTGCCATCGGCGCGGTCCGCCTCGAACAAGGTGGGGATGGGGAGAAGGGCGGCGAGCAGGGCGGCCACCCACACCACCCCCGCGCCCACCTTCGCCAGCGTGCGCGCATCGGGTCCGAGCGCGAAGGGGAAGGTGACCGCGACGAGCAGAAAGAACACCACGGGCAGCGCCGCCGCGCCAGCACGACCGCGCGCGAGGGACAGATCGCGCGCGAGGAGGGCGGTGAACACGGCGCTGGCCTAGGCGCGCCGCGCGCGCGGCTCAACCCGGACGGGCGATGCCCGCCTCGACGCACCGCCGCGCCACGGCGGGATCGCGGCAAAAGTCGGGTGGCCCGGAAGTGCGCCAGTAGGCCACGAGGCCGACATCGGCGAACAGGCGGAACAGCGCCGGATCGGACCACAGCCGGTCGGCGGGCGGCACGAACAAGATGGCGGTGATGCGCTCGCTCGCGCCCACGTCGCCGATGACGGGCGTCAACCAGCCGCGAGGGCCCGGCGGAACCGGGCGCGTGTAAAGCGCGCGCGCGATGGCAAGAGCATCGGCGGGGCGGCCCAGCGCCGCCGCCGCCAGGATCGCGCTCTCGGCATCAGCTTGCGCGTTCGGGGCGAGCTGGCGGTAGCGCGCGAGCACCGCGTCCGCCTCGGGGACCGAACGGGTGGCGAGCGCGGAGGCCACCCGCCCGGCGAGCGCGATTTCGGCGGGATCGGTCTGCATCGGCCAGTCCGAACGGTTGGCGAGCATCGCCAGCGCGCGCTCGGGGTGCCCGTTGAACGCGGCCAGCCAGAAGCGCGTGAACCAGATCTGTCGGTTGCGCGGCCAGATCTGTCCGGCGTGCGCCGCGACGCGCTCGGCTTCGTCGAGGCGGTGGTTCGCCACGAGCAGTGCGATGCGATTGGCCTGGATCCACGGCACGAGCGGGGCCAGTGACGACAAACGCTCGACGATGGCCAGCGCTTCGCGCGTGCGGCCGACCTGCAGGAGGAACTGCACGCGCAGGTTGATGAGCGCCGGCCAATCGCCCGTCGCGAGCGCCTCGGCGCGGCGCAGCGCCTGCTCCTTCGCGCTCCAGGCCCCGAAGGTGGGATCGAGGCTGATCAGCGCGGCCAACGCATGGCCGTTGTGCGGATCGATCACGAGCGAACGCCGCGCCACTTCGCGCACGCGCAGGATGACGCCGGGACGTTCCGCCGCCGCGGTTTGCGGCAGGCTCAGGACATAGCCCATCGCGAGCGTAGCCCAGCCCGCCGCATAACCGGGACGCATCGCGGCCGCTTCGCGCAGATAGGCGATGCCCTGCGCGGTCTGCTCGGGCGTGTTCTCGAACATTGCGGAGATACCGCGCGCTTCCAGATTGCGCGCGGGTTCGAGCGTGGCCCCCCGCGGTGCGGCGCGCGCCGGGACGGGACGGGGGACGGCCACCGGGCGCAGCTTCACCACACCGATAATCGCCGCGATGACCGTCAGCGCAAGCGCGACGACGAGGAGGCGTCGGCCGGGGCTGCTGGCGGCGATCACCGGCACGGCTTGCGGAGGGCCGGGCGCGTTTGTGGCATCATCGTCGTCTGCAATCGATCCCGCGATCAGCCGATAGCCGACGCGCGGCACTGTCTCGAGCGCGAACGCCCCCGCCGCGATCCCCTCGGCGAGGCGGCGGATGTAGCCGATCGCACGCGTGATCGCATCTTCGCCGACCACGCGCCCGCCCCAGCAGCGCTGCACGAGATCGTCGCGCGATACGACTTCGCCCTGCGCCTGCGCGAGCGCGACCAGCACCTGCATCACGCGCGGCTGCAGCGTCTCGCGCCCGCGTGGTCCCACCACCTCGCGCAGCGAAGGACGGACGAGCAGATCGTCGATGCGAAAGTCCGCACAATGCGCAAGATCGATCGCTGGCGGCGTCCGGATCAGCAGATCATCGTCCAAATCGGCAATCCATCGGCGAAAGATCGGGTCGGGCACCTTGTTAGCACAGGCGGCGAGCGCGAGCCACGCGGCTGCCGCAATCATGTGGCTGCGACAGGGAGTATCGTGATGCGCGTTTTATTCATGGTGGCGATGGCGGCGACGGCGGGAAGCGCCTTGCCCTCGAGCGCGGCGACGATTGCGTTCAACGGCACACTCGCTGCGGTGGGCCCGCCTGCGGCACCGGCGGGACGGTGCGCGCCCGATGCGAGGACGGTGACGCTGCCGCCCGCGAACGCCGTGATCGCCACCTCCAACCTTGGCGCGTTCGCGCCCACGCAGAGCCACTGCATCAAGGGCCTGCCGGGACCGTACGACCGCGGGCGCTTCGTCTTCGATTTCGGTAGCGGCGATACGCTGATCGGCACCTACTTCGGCTTTCTGAGCTTCTCGGGGATGCCGGGCGTGTTCAACAACACGCAAACCTACCGCGTGACCGACGGCACCGGACAGTTCGACGATGCCGGCGGCGCATTCAGCGGGATCGGCACATTGTCCTTCCCGGGCGACGGTCTCGCGCACGCCACCCAGACCTTTTCGGGATCGCTGAACGTGCCCGAACCGGCAGGATGGATGCTGCTGGGCACGGGCCTCGTGCTGGGGCTGGCATCGCGGCGCAGGCTGAACGCCCCCGCCCGCCTCGGCTGATCGACGCGCACGCGGGGGCCGAACGCTAGAACGCGTTCTCCCCCGTGATGGCGCGGCCCAGGATCAGCGCGTGGACGTCGTGCGCGCCTTCGTAGGTGTTGACCGTCTCGAGGTTCATCGCATGGCGCATCACGTGCATTTCGCCGGTGATGCCGGCACCGCCGTGCATGTCGCGCGATTCGCGGGCGATGGCGAGCGCGACGCCGCAGTTGCGACGCTTCATCATGCTGATCGCTTCGGGCACCCAGTCGCCCTCGTCCAGCCGACGGCCCAGCGCGAGCGCGCCTTCGAGTCCGAGTGCAATATCGGTCATCATGTCGGCGAGCTTTTTCTGCACGAGCTGGCGGCCGCTGAGCGGTCGGCCGAACAGCGTGCGCGACGCCATGTAATCGCGGCTCGCGTGGAAGCAGAACTCGGCCGCGCCCATTACGCCCCAGCTGATGCCGTAGCGCGCCTTGTTCAGGCACGAGAACGGCCCCTTGAGGCCGCGAACGTTCGGCAGCAGATTGGCTTCGGGGACGAACACGTCCTGCAGCCCGATGTCGCCGGTGATCGACGCGCGCAGCGAGAGCTTGCCCTCGATCTTCGTCGTGGTCAGGCCCTCGAAACTGCGCTCGACGATGAAGCCGCGAATGTCGCCATCGAGCTTGGCCCAGACGATCGCCAGATCGGCGATGGGCGAATTGGTGATCCAGTATTTGGCGCCGTTCAACTGGTAGCCTCCGTCCACCTTGTCCGCGCGCGTGCGCATCGAGGCGGGGTCCGAGCCGCCGTCCGCCTCGGTCAGGCCGAAACAGCCGATAATCTCGCCCCTGGCCATGCCGGGCAGGAAGCGGCGGCGCTGCTCCTCGGAGCCGAAGGCGAAGATGGGGTACATGGCGAGCGAGGATTGCACCGACATTGCCGAGCGGTAGCCTGAGTCCACCCCCTCGATCTCGCGGCTGATCAGGCCGTAGGCGACGTGGCTGACATTGGCGCAGCCATAGGTCTCGGGCAGCGTCGCGCCGAGGACGCCCATCTCGCCCATCTCGCACATGATCGATGGGTCGAAGGTTTCGTCGGCGAAGGCGTCCACCACGCGAGGAAGCAGCTTGTCGCGCGCGTAAGACCGCGCGGCGTCGCGGACCATGCGCTCGGTATCGGTGAGGCGCGCGTCGAGATCGAGCGGGTCGGCCCAGTCGAAGGTTTTTGCGGGGGTGGCGGCGGGGAGCGATGCCATTGGAGGTCTCCGAATCGGTTATGCGCCGCTTATCACACGCGCCAGGCGTCCGCGAACGGTCGAAGGCGTCGCGGCGGCATCTTCCCCGAACGCTGACGGGGTCGACACGATCGCGGTCTCGCGCGGATCGACCGCCTTGCCATCGGGCGCGGCGGTGAACTGCACCGTCGTCGGATAGGCGAAATCGATCCCCTCCGCGTCGAAACGCCGTAGGATCCCGAGCATGACACGGTGCCGCTGCGCGTACATCTCGTCGTAGCTCGACGTGGTCACATCGAACTGAAGCTCGTAATCGAGGCTGGACGCGCCAAAGCCGGTCAGCCCGGCGCGCACGATGTGGCATTTGGGATCGCCTTCGACGATCTCGCGGAACATGCCCGGTATCGCCTCGGCCTTGGCGGCGTCGAGCTGATAAACCACGCCCACCGCGATCGTAACGCGCCTGCGTTCGAGGCGCGCGAAATTGCGGAGTTCCTTGCCGAGCAGATTGGCGTTGGAAATGACGATCTGTTCGCCGGTCACACTGCGGATGCGTGTGGTTTTGAGGCCGATATTCTCGACCGCGCCCCAGGTATCTCCGAAATTGATCTGGTCGCCGCTGGCGAACGGGCGGTCGAAAATGATCGAGAGCGCGGCGAACAGGTCCGAGAAGATGCCCTGCGCCGCGAGCCCGATCGCGATGCCGCCCACGCCCAGCCCCGCGACGAGGCCGGTAACGTTCACGCCCAGATTGTCGAGAATGAGGATGGTGGCGATCGCCCAGATGACGATGCTGATCATCAGCCGCACGATGCCCAATGCAGAAGCGAGCTGACCCGCATCCTCGTGGCGCGCGGCGCGGCGTTCGATCAGCGCCAGCGCCAGCGCCCGCAGCCAGATTGCGCCCTGGACCACGGCGGCGATCGTGAAAAAGCCGCCGAAGGCGCGCTGCAACAGTTCGGGCACGCCCACATAGGCGGAGACGAGTTCGAGGCTGAGCGCGAGCAGGAACAGATCCTGCGTGCGTCCCGCCACCTTGCGCACGGTGCCGCCCCAGCCGCGCGGCACCTCGGCCGCCGTGCGCCGGGGTGGCACCGCAAGGCGACGCACCAGCGAGAGCGCGGCGAAGATGCCGCTCGCGACGCCGAGCGCAGTGAGCGCGGCGCCGGGATCGTGGCGCAGCCACGCGAGCGTCGCCTCGACGAGGCTCTGCGCGCCCCGGCCGAACTGCTCGACGCGTGCGGTGGTGGCGCCTGCCGCCATGAATGGCTTCTCCTGAATTCGATGCGCGGGCGTCTGGAGACCGGCGGGCATGAACTCGCGCTGACACGCCCGCGTCCGGTCGGCGCGGCCGGGGGGGCCGCGTCTAGGCGGTCGCGGCGTCCATGGGTCCGGGAGTCGCGCGCGCCCAGCGCCGCTGCGCCAGCGGCCGCGCCAGCATCGCGCGCCGCGACGCATCGATCTGCACGTGCGCCAGCCCCATCGCGATGATCATGTAGAGTGTGGTCTGCGTGGCCAACCCCACGAAAGCGCCGCCGATCGCGTACACGCCGAGCGCGCGGAACAGCGCCTGCGCCAGATCGTGCCTCCACCGATCCTCCGGGGGGGCTTTGGCATAGCGCCGCATCGTTGCGCCCAGCTGCGCGAGCGTACCGCCGATGATGCCCAGATACAGGAACAGCCCGGGCCAGCCCTGCTCGGCCAGCACCTCGATGTAGCTGCTGTGGAAGGCGCGCGCCTGCTCCTTGAC
>JBBQJX010000082.1:0-7437 GCA_038326295.1 Sphingomonadales bacterium | reverse complement strand
CAGACGCGCTCCTCGCCCCCGCAGGCCACGAATTCGCCGATCTGCTGGCACTTGCGGACGCGGGCGCGCCCATGCCGCGCTTCGACCTCAAGCAGCGCCTCGCGGGCACCATCGTCGCGCGCACCCGCCCTGTCTCCGCGCCCAACATCGCCGCCGTGCTGCCCGGCACCGATCCCGCGCTCGCGCGCCAATATGTCGTCCTCTCCGCGCACCTCGATCACCTCGGCATCGGCGAGCCCATCGGCGGCGACCGCATCTACAACGGCGCGATGGACAACGCATCGGGCATCGCGTCGCTGCTCGAATGCGCGACCGCGCTCGCGGCGAACCCGCCCAAACGTTCGGTGGTCTTCCTCGCGGTCACGGCGGAGGAAAAGGGCCTGCTCGGCTCGCGCTATTATGCCAACCGGCCGACCGTGCCCGCCGCGCAGATCGCGGCCAACGTCAACATGGACATGTTCCTGCCCATCTACCCGCTGGCCCGAATGGTCGCCTACGGCGCGGACCAGTCGTCGCTAGGCAGGCAAGCCGAAGCCGCCGCGCGCGCCGCGAACATCACGCTCGCCCCCGATCCCGCGCCCGATCGCAACCTCTTCGTGCGTTCCGACCAGTACAGCTTCATCCGCACCGGAGTCCCCGCGCTCAGCCTCAAGTTCGAGAGCGCGACGCCCGGGCAGAAAGCCGCCGAGGGTGAATTCCTTCACAACCGCTACCACGCCCCCTCGGACGATCTCGCCCAACCCGTCGACAAGGCGGCCGCCGCGCGTTTCAACGTCTATCTCGTCAACCTGATCACCGCGATCGCAGACACGCCCGCGCGGCCGACGTGGAACACGGACAGCTTTTTCAGGCGGTTTGCGCGGTAGGGTGCGTCGCTCACCCCGCCAGCACCCGCTCCCGTTCGCTGGCGGGCCGAGCCGGTTGCGATCGACGCCTTCGATTTTGGCGACACGCGAGCGTCGGGGTGGATTGGGCAGATCCTTTTTCGGCACGGTGAACACCGATACGAGCGCAGGGCCGAGAATCCCTGCTCGCAACATTGCTGCCGTAAACACGAGCCTTCCCGACCTATCACCACCGGCACCTGCAGCCTGCGGGCGCTTATAAGCCAAACGGCAGCCGCCCGCGCGACCTCCTGGTCGCGCGGGCGGTTTTCATCGGTCCGCGCTCAGACGGCGCGGCGACGCCGAAGCATCAGGCCGCCCACGCCCAGGCCGAACAGCGCCAGCGCGGCGGGTTCGGGAACCGGCGAGCCCAGACCGATCTGCGTGATCACCGTGTTCCACCGCCCCGAATTGGGCGAGAAGAAGGGCGAGTCCGGATTGCGCAGGCCGGGATATTCCTGGAACAGCCACCAGCTGTTGGTGCTCTCGTCCCACTGCGCCTGCGAATAGTCGCCGTAGCGGTTGCGATCACCATTGAACGTCAGGATAAAGCCCGGATCGAGGCCTTCCCTGAGCAGGATCGGCGCGCCGCAGCTCGATGTGCCTGCCGCCGCGCTGAAGCTGCAAATGCTGGCATAGGCCGAGAGCACCTGGTTCACTCCCGAGCCGATATAGGCGAGCAGGAACTTCGTCCCGAACCGCGTCGGCGCGATCGCGCTGTAGGCGAAATCGATGTCGGGGTTAGTGATCTTCCCTTCGGTCACGACCGAGTTGTCACGCGCGTCGGTCACCAGCCATTCGATCTGGTTGCTGATTGCGGGCGAGCCGTTCTGGCTTTCGCTGAAGGTGTGCGTGGAGAAGACGTAGTTGCCCGTCTGGTAGATGCTCGAGCCGATGCGGTCTCCGCCACTGTCGACGAGTGGATGCGGGCGGTTCGCCGGATCGAACGGGCGGAGCGCCCGCACATCGATCGGCTGGCGACCGCCCTGGGTATCGCCGTCATAGGCAATCGTGATGGGACCTTCGAGCGCGCCGCCAATAAACTGCCCCTGGCTATTGAAGGCGATATCGGTCGCGTTGACCTCGTTATAGGCGGTCGCCGAGATGCCGAGCAGCTTCTGCGATTCGATGCCCGCAAACCTGCCCTTGTACGAGTTACGGTTGTTGACCGCCTGCAGCGCGAAGCCGGCTGCGGCCGGATCGATCCCCTCAAGCTTGACCAGATTTGCGGCAGTTGGCGTCGCTTTCAGCAGATCCTTTTTGGGGAGCGTGAAGATCGAGACGCTCTGAAGGCTCGTCGCATCGAAATCGTTCGTCGTAATCGTGACCGCGTTGTGGCTCACCCCCAGCGTCGGGAAATCGCCGAAATTGCCCTGGGTGGTGTTGAACTGCACCGCCTTGAAGCCATCGAGCGGGTTGCTGGTGTTCGAGACCAGGATGAAAATGGGATTGTTCCGGTTGGGCGAAGGGGCATCGATTTCTGTTCCTTCACCATTGCTACCGAGCCTCACCGCCTGGGGGGGCGGTTCGACCTCGCCGCTCTCACCGAGCTTGGGGAAATCCCTGCCCGGGTTCGGTGCCAAACCGGGGCCGGCGGGGCCACGGTTTTCGAACACGCCAAAGAAGCGCTTCGTGGCGGGATCGTAGGTCAGACGGGGATCGAACGGACCGCCCGCGACCTGATCGGCGGGGATGCCCGTGCCAGCGACGAACTGGTCGGTCGTCTGATAGCTCAGCAACGTCCCGCTCTTGTCGTAGATGCTCACGCCGCCGTTGGTGAACTGGATGACATGCGTTGCCGAGACCGCACCCGCCATGTCGGGCGGCGTGGTGGCGAAACCTCCCGAGATCGCGATGAAATCGCGCAGGTTATTGCCCTCGAACTGCGTGAGAATTGGCGAGGGAACCGCGTGCGCGACCCCCGTGGCGGCGACCGCCAGAACGACTGCGGCAGACCCTAGAAATCGGTTCATGTGATTTACTCCCTCAATTGACGGGAGCGCATTCGTTATGCCCCACCCGCCGATGAATTGACGCGAAACCGATCCGAAATGGAAGTACTTTGTGAACGATGGTTTACAAACCGGATCGGTGTGGCACGAATGCCGCACTCCCCTCGCTTGCGACGCGCGCCGAAGCCGCCTAGCCGTGCCGCGACCGCCCGGACCCCCTCCAAGATGCGCTTTACAGGCACCGAAGACTACATCGCCACCGACGATCTGCGAGTCGCGGTCAACGCCGCCGCCACGCTGCGCCGTCCGCTGCTGATCAAGGGCGAACCCGGCACGGGGAAGTCCGTGCTCGCCGCCGAGGTGGCGCGCGCGTTCGGCGCGCCGCTGATCGAATGGCACGTCAAATCCACCACCCGCGCCGCGCAGGGGTTGTACGAATATGATGCCGTCGCCCGCCTGCGCGACAGCCAGTTGGGCGATGCGCGCGTGCACGATATCGGCAACTACATCCGGCGCGGCAAACTGTGGGACGCGTTCGCGTCACCCGAAACGCCCGTGCTGCTGATAGACGAGATCGACAAGGCGGATATCGAGTTCCCCAACGATCTGCTTCTCGAACTCGATCGCATGGAGTTCCACGTTTACGAAACCGGCGAGACGGTGCGCGCGGTAGAGCGGCCGATCGTGATCGTGACCTCGAACAACGAAAAGGAACTCCCCGATGCGTTCCTTCGACGCTGCTTCTTCCACTACATCAAGTTCCCGGACCGGGAAACGATGGAGCGCATCGTGGCGGTGCATTTCCCCGATCTCAAGCGCGATCTGACCAATGCGGCGCTGAACCTGTTCTTCGAACTGCGCGAGGTGCCGGGGTTGAAGAAGCGGCCATCGACGTCCGAACTGCTCGATTGGCTGAAGCTGCTGCATCACGAGGACCTTGCGCCCGAGGCGCTGCGCGGGAACGCCCGATCGCTCATTCCGCCGCTGCACGGCGCGCTGATCAAGAACGAGGCGGACGTGATGCTGCTGGAACGGCTCGCGTTTATCGCCCGGCGGGGTTAGCGGCCCGCCAGCGCCGCCAGCCCATCGCGCCGAGTGTGGTAAGCGCGATCGCCGCCCACGCGCCTTCGAGCGCGACCAGCGGCATTGCGCCGTGCGACCAGGCATTGGCCGCGAGGCAGGCCGCGCCCGCGATGTTGGCGAGCTGGAACGCGACCGATTGCGCCTTGAGCGAGCCGATCGAGACCAGCGCGTAAGCGGCAAGCAGGATCGCCGAGCCTGCCCAGCCGATCGCTTCGATCGCGCTTATTAGAACGCGACGCCCAGCCCGACGAAGGCGGACCTGTCGGCGGGGGCGCGGCTATCGACATCGATCGCGTCTGCGGGGGTTACACGGTAGCGCACGCCCGCACCCAGCCGCACATCGCGCGCGATCGTATATGCACCACCGAGCTCGACCGAATAGCGCCGGTCGAGCGTGTCCTGCGCGCCGCGTGCCCAGCCCTCCTCCTCGCCGAGCCGCAGCGACGTCGTCCAGTCGCGTCGCCCGTAGCCGAGCCCCAGCGTCACCGCCTGGCGCTGCGCCACGCCCGCATCGAGCTTGCGCATCCCGCCCGAGAGCGCGATGCCGCGCGTGCCGAGCGCCATGCCGATATCGTAGCCTGCGGGCTGATCCGCGTCGCGGGTCGCATCGGGAAGCGTCACCGCCCGCGTGTGCAAGCCGAGCGTGACCGCATGCGCCTCGCCGTTCTTGCCTGCGGGCGTAAAGCGGAACTGGCGCGCATCGACGGTGGCGCCGGGCCTGAGCGACACGCCCGGCGCGTCGATCAGCGACGGGGTGAACGCACCGAGCGGCCGGGGCGCTTCGACCTTGACGCGCACGGGCGCACGCGTCGCCGCCACCACGGGCACCGCCGTGGCGAGCGCCAAAGCGGCGGTCGCGGTAACGGCAAAGGCGCGAGCGAAAAGCATCGTGCTGCATCTACGCGCGAGCGGGCAAGAATCCCACCTGACTCCGGTCCGGTTTCCAAATTAATGCGCCGCCTGTTGCGAAAGCTCCACATACGGTTGCGGGGGGTTCACGCGTCCCCCTATAACCCGCGCACGTTCGGCGCACTGCGCCTCCCGAAGGAGCTGTTCTCTTGGTGTCCATCCGCCCGGCCGTGCTGATGTCCTGCGCGCTGCTCGCGCTCGCCGGCTGCGGCCATCGTCATGCGCGCGTCCGCAACGCCCCCGTCGCTCCCGCGCGGCTGACCACGATCGGCGTCAACGCGTGGCTGTGGCGTGCCAGCCTCGATACGATCGCCTTCATGCCGATCCAGCAGGTCGATTCGAACGGCGGCGTGATCGTGACCGACTGGTATTCGAACGCACGCGCGCCGGGCGAGCGGGTCAAGGTGACGATCTATATTCTCGATCAGGATCTGCGCGCGGACGCGATCCGTGTCGCGGTCTCGCGCCAGGTCGCCGCAGGTGCGGCGTGGAGGGACGCGCCGGTGCAGGCGGGCACGGTGCAGAAGCTCGAGGAGACGATCCTCGGCCGTGCGCGCGATCTGCGGCGCGCCGCCGTCGCGGGCTGATGGCCGGCGAGCGCTTCAACCCCCGGGTTGCGGACGCGAAGTGGCAGGCGGCGTGGGACGCCGCGCGCTGCTTCGAGGCGGACGACGAGGACCCGCGCCCCAAAAGCTACATCCTCGAGATGTTCCCGTACCCCAGCGGACGCATCCATGTGGGCCATGTGCGCAATTACACGATGGGGGACGTGCTCGCCCGCACGCACCGGATGCAGGGCAAAGCGGTCCTGCATCCGATGGGATGGGACGCGTTTGGCATGCCCGCCGAGAATGCGGCGATGGCGAACAACGTCCATCCGGGCGAGTGGACGCGCGCCAACATCGCCGCGATGCGCACGCAGCTGAAATCGCTCGGCTTTGCGTTGGACTGGTCGCGCGAGCTGGCGACGTGCGACCCCGAATATTATGGGCACGAGCAGGCGCTGTTCCTCGACCTTTATGCGGCAGGCCTCGTGTACCGCCGGGAATCCGAAGTGAACTGGGATCCGGTCGATAACACCGTGCTCGCCAACGAGCAGGTGATCGACGGGCGCGGCTGGCGCTCGGGCGCTTTGGTCGAGCGGCGCAAGCTCGCGCAGTGGTTCCTGCGCATCACGCAGTTCGCGGACGAGCTGCTGGATGGATTGGCCGGGCTGGACCGGTGGCCCGACAAGGTCCGCACGATGCAGGAGAACTGGATCGGGCGGAGTCGGGGACTGAAAATGCGCTGGGCGCTGGCTACCCTCCCTCACCCTGGCCTTCGGCCTGTCCCTCTCCCGCAGGCGGGAGAGGGAAATGCGAGCGGAGCAAGCGAGCGTGAGGGAGGGGCCTCGACTATCGAGGTTTACACCACCCGCCCCGATACGCTGATGGGAGCGTCCTTCCTCGCCATCGCGCCGGATCACCCGCTGGTGCTCGCCGCCGATGCGACCCTGCAGCCCGCGATCGCCGCGCTCAAGCTGGGTGGCACGGCGGCCGCCGATATCGAGACCGCCGAGAAGATGGGCGTCGATCTCGGCCTGCGCGTGGCGCACCCGCTCGATCCCACACAAACTCTCCCCGTCTGGGCCGCCAACTTCGTCCTGATGGACTACGGCACCGGCGCGATCTTCGGCTGCCCCGCGCACGATCAGCGCGATCTGGCTTTCGCGCGGAAGTACGACCTGCCGGTGCGCCGCGTGGTCGCCGCCGAGGGCGCGGACCCCGCCGAGTCGATCGGCGAGGAGGCGTACATCGGCGCGGGGCGCATCGTGAACAGCGGGCCGCTGCTCGACGGGCTGACAATCGAAGCCGCGAAAGCCGCCGTCATTGCTAAAGCCGAAGCCGAAGGCTGGGGCGAAGGCTCCACCGTGTTCCGCCTGCGCGACTGGGGGGTCAGCCGCCAGCGCTACTGGGGCACACCGATCCCCATCATCCATTGCGCCGCCTGCGGCCCCCAACCCGCGCCGCGCGAGAGCCTGCCCATCGTCCTGCCCGAAGACGTCGATTTCGCCACGCCGGGCAATCCGCTGGTGCGCCACCCGACATGGAAGCATGTGGCCTGCCCCGCCTGCCACGGCCCCGCCGAGCGTGAGACCGATACGCTCGACACCTTCGCGGATTCGAGCTGGTATTTCCTGCGCTTTGCCAGTCACCCGGCGGGCGCGCCGTTCGACCGTGCGGCGGTGGAGAAGTGGCTGCCGGTGGACCAGTATATCGGCGGCGTGGAGCACGCGATCCTCCATTTGCTCTACGCCCGTTTCTGGACGCGCGCGCTCGCACACATCGGTCGACTGTCGGTCGTAGAGCCCTTCGCCGCGCTGTTCACGCAGGGCATGGTCACGCACGAGACTTACTACGGAACAAAAAAGGTCCCTCGAACAATCCACGTTTTGTTCGATGCTCCTGGCACCGATCAGACGGGCGATGTGACGGTAAAAATACCTTACTCGCCTGCCGAAGTGGAGCGACGCGGTGAGAAAGCGTTTCTCATTGCCGACGGTCAGCCAGTTTGGATCGGCCGCGTCGAGAAGATGTCCAAGTCCAAGCGCAACACCGTCGATCCCACCC
>JBBQJX010000081.1:0-7457 GCA_038326295.1 Sphingomonadales bacterium | reverse complement strand
AGAACGGATTGCCTTGGGCAGCAAACGTGGAAGGCATGTTCCGCCGTGCATTGCACTCTGTGCACTGGGGCACGTGGGATCGCTGGACCATCGACGACGCAAGCTACCTCATCGGGCAGCTAGAGCGTGGCGCGGGCGAAGGCGCTTCATGGAAGGGCATGCTTGAGTCGCTGGCCTTCCGCATGGACCTCAAGCCGCGCAAGCGCCGGGGATAGCACAAGCCTTCAACCGCCCTAACCCGGTCGGTTCGCGCTATGTTCGCGGCCATGAGCAACGGTCACCCCATGACCCCCGAGCGCAAGGCCGCGTTCCTAGCCGAGCTGGCGCGCCACGGCATCGCCAACCGCGCCGCCCGCGCGGCGTCGCCGGGCAGCGCGGCGGGCGCGATGACGACGTTCAAGGATGCGAGGGAGCGCGACCCCGCCTTCGCGGCGGCGTGGGAGGACGCCATCGACACCGCCCGCGCCGACGTCGAGCACGAAATCTATCGCCGCTCGACCGAAGGGTACGAGGAACCCGTCTTCGGGGGCAAATATCGCGAGACCGTCGTCGGCACCGTCCGCAAGTATAGCGACAGGCTGCTAGAGCTGCGCGCCCGCGCCTTGTTGCCCGCATACCGCGACGCCGCCGCCCTGACCGTCAACAAGCGGGTCACGCACGACGTCGATGTCGGTCTGCTGGGCGACGCCGTCACGTCGGTTGCCATGCGCTTGGTCGCCACATTCCGTCCGCCCGATTTGAAGCTGGTCGAACAGGTCGCCACCGATGACGCCTGACGCCGCACTCGACAGCTTCGCCTTCTTCGTGGGCCTGCGCCTGATGGGCACCGATGCCCGCCGCCAGTTGCGCCTAGCCCTCATGCGCGATCCCGACGTCGCCTCGCCACCGAAAGGCACAATCGAGCGGATAGAGCGGCTCGACGCGCTGCTTGACGGCCGCCGCGAGCCCGAGACGATGCAGGACCGGCTCGACGTTGCGCGCGCCGAGCATCAGCGCAGCGCCGCGCCCTTCGATCCCGCATTCTGGCTGGCGCGCAATGCCGAGCTGATCGCGTCCGGTTTCACCGAACAACAGGCCGCCCGGCTGGTCGATGAGGTCCGCGTCCGCGTGGACCCGGCCACCGGCGCGGCGATCCTCGAACTGGAGTAGACGGCATGATCCTGAACATGAAGCGCAAGCGCACAATCAAGGAACGCGAGGAGGCGGTGCCACAGCGCGAGCGCGCCGCGCGGGACTTCGTCGCCGCTATCCGCGAGGCCGAGGCCGCGCTCGACGCGCTCAAGGCCGCCAACGACCGCTTCTACCGGTCGGACGTGCAGCACGTGCAGTCATCGCTGACCGAGTTGCGCCGGTCGCGCGACCGCATGTTTCAGTTCACCGCCGCGAAGGACGTCGTGGCCGAGGCCCCCTACCTCGCTCGCTTGTTGGGCCTCAAGGTCGCGCCGACGCAGGCCATGCCGTTCATCGACTTCGTCATCCACACCGGCAAGCTCGACCTCGACGCGGCCGGGGACAGCAATCAGGGAGCCTGAACATGGCCAAGTACATAATCCGCAACCTCAGGCTACGCGAGATCAGCACGGTCGACTGGCCCGCACAGATCGGCGCGACCGCTGTCCTCATCAAGACGAAAGAAGGAACGACCATGACCTACGACACCATCCTGAAGAGCGCCGGGGCAGTCTGCCGCGGCGAAGGGCCCGCGCACAGCCGCGACGACTACGAGGCCGCATTGCTCAAGCGCGCCGACGTGCTGGCGAAGGAGCAGGGCGTCACCCCCGAGCAGGCGCTGTCGCGCAACCTGACGACCGACACCGAGCTGCGCGATCTGGGCAGCGCCTACGAGGCCGCCAACGCAGCCGCGTACGGCACGGCCATCCGCAAGCGGCAAGCGGCGGCTGCGGCGTGAGGCTCGACGCGGACACGCTGGAGGCGGGATACGCGGCGCTGTTCCCGCCGATCATGCGCGCGGCGCAGATCGCGTGCCTCGAACACGCGCGTCTGACCCGCGATGACGGCTGGCCGAGCGTGGCGGGGTGCCTCGCCTTCGCCAAGCTCTACGGCGTGCCGTCGGCGGAGCTGGCGGCGTTCTTCGGCATCCTGTCTTACCAGACTGACCGCCAGCCAATCACGTGGGTGAACGCGCTGGCCGACGAACCCGGAAGCCACGCGGCCCGGCAGCTCGCCACCCGCGCGCAGCTGACGGCGCTTGGCTTCCAGCTCGCCGTCGCCGATCTGCACGCCTCGGAGCATCGGAAGGCGATGCATTGAGCGGGCAGGCGGAGCGGGAGGCGCTGGCGGAGAGCATCCGCGCCGAAGCGTCCGCCCGGGCGGTGAGGGTCGCCAACCCCGGCGCGCGCTCGGTCCTGCTAAGCGCCGCCGAACGAAGGGCGGGACTGGTTCTCGCGGGCCTGCCCGTTGACCTGTCATACCTTCGCGCCCCGGTCGCTGCCCCGCCGCTGCGCGCTACGCCCCGCGCACCCTGCACCCCGCGCGACCTGCGCGACGCCAACGGCGCACCCCGCCCGACGACGCGTCGCCCGTGCCTTCGCTGCGCTGGGCCATTCGACAGTCACGGCCCCGGCAATCGGCTCTGCGCCACCTGTCGCACGAAGTCAGCGGACGCGAGTCCCTACGCCGTCTAGCCGTGACGTTTGCTTCGTTGCAGTAGCCTCCTGACTCCCGCTAAGCCTGTTCCCAAAGGGGAAGGCATTGACGCGGGAGCTGATTCTACAGGGGCTGACCAAGCGGACCCACGCCAGCGCGCTCGATGAAATGCTCTCGCTTGATGGCGTGCAGCGCGTGATCTTGAGCGTCGCATTCGTATCCAGCAGCGGCGTCGAGTTGATGGAGAAACGCTTGAAGCCGTTCGCCGCCAACACGCTCGTGTTCGCGGGCATCCGGAATGAGATTACGTCGGCGCAGGCGCTGCGTCGCCTTCTGGACATCGGCGTGTCGCTGTACGCCGTGGATACCGGCTCCCGCTCGCTGCTTTTTCACCCCAAGCTCTACTACGTCTGCGGGGGACAGGAGGCGAAGCTGTCCGTGGGCAGCGCCAACCTCACCCTCGGCGGCCTGAACAACAACGTGGAGGCAGGCCTCCTCCTAGGCCTCTCGCTGGGCGACGACGGCGACGTCGCCTTCGCAACCGAACTTGAAGATTTGTTCGATGGTCTCGCGGCCGCACATCCACAGAACGTTGTCGCCGTACCTGATGCAGCGGCCGTCGATGCCTTGCTCGCCTCGGGCCGAGTTATCGACGAAGCGAACCGCCCCCCGCCGCGTCCGGCTACGGTGGCGAAGCCGGGCAGCAGCGATCCAACTCCGCGCATGCAGATGGCACCGAAGCCCATCCACGCGAAGAAGGCCCCTCCCGCCGCCGCTCCGGCGAACGCGGCACCGGCTGCGCCTGCGCCCTCTCCCCCGGCCCCCGCCGCTACTGTTGCGCCGGAGCTTGAGCTCGTGTGGGAGAGCAAGCCGCTTAGTCGCCGGTCGCTGGGCATCCCCACTGGCGCCAATTCGAACCCCACGGGTTCCACCACGCTCGGGTCGGGCACGTTTGGTCATATCGACCGCGTTTCCTACTTCCGTGACGACCTCTTCGGCCACCTAGCGTGGGCGACAAACGGCGCAATCGAGACGGCCGACCAAGACTTCGACTTGGTCATCAAGGGCATTTTGCAGGGTTCGTTTACGCTGACGCTCCGGCACAGTCTGACGCGCGCCGCCGCGGCGGCGGCCGACCACAACTCACCGTCGGGCCTGAGCTGGAATCAGGCGAGGCCTCTGGTCGCTCGGGAGGACCTGCTCGGTCGCACGATGCGCATCTGGCGTTCGACGGTGGACGCGTCGAAGTTCCGCATCGACATCGACTAAGCGGTGGCGTCTACTGGCTCGTCGGTCGACGTGCGGTGACGACGATCACGCAGCTTCCGCCACCCCTCCAGCGCACTGGCCTGCTTAGCCTTCGAGATACCAAGCGCGCCAAGAACGGTCTTGCCTTGCCTCTCAAGTGTCTCGTGTGTGGGCCGAGTGCGGATGGAGGCGTCCAGAGCCTCAAGGTCCACGTTCGCATTCGCGGGCAGCGGGATCATTAGCCGCTCAATCTCGGACGGTATCAACTCCAATACCCCGCCGCCGTAGTGGCGACCCTCCAGTTCCGCACTGAGTGCGGTCAGCGGATTGAGGAAACATCCGACGAGCTGCTCGGCCGCGACGTCCGTGGTTCGGATGCGGTAGGCAGTGTCCGTTGTGTACGCGCCGACCCGATTGAGGATCATGCGCGGGGTGTCGTGCGACCGCTTCAACATGCCTAGTTCGGTCGAGTAGACCGAGGGCACCTTGAACCACGGCGCACGGATGCGACACTTGTAGCGGGTGTGGAGGCTCTCGCGCTCCCCTAGCTCGATGTACCGGCGCGGCCCGCTCTTCATCTTCGCAGGGGCGTCGTCGAACCACAGGAAGTTGGTGGGGCTACCCTTCTCGGCGTTGGCGGCGTGTTGCCGATCATCGTAAATCACCCCCGGGCAGTGCTCGCTACGCCCGAACATCGGGTGGGCGTACTTGCTAAGCCCATAGGTCTCGACGGTCTCGTCCGAAACGAGAAAGAACTTGTTGGCGCCGGTGACGATGCCGACGTCCACGCGCGCGATATCGTCGAAGCGGTGAACGTCCGGGTGGGCCTCAAGCTCGTCAAATAGCTGGCGCGTCTCCAAGTCGAGCAGAGCGCGGGTCCACTTGCCAGCGACCGTCTTGCCGTTGATCGACTGCGGCGCGGCAAAGAGTTCGGCCGGGGACCGGCGAAGGAACTCGCGACCGCGGACGGGGACCATGCCCAGCCCCTCGGCCTTCTGCCTCGGGCCGCTGCGCTTCTCCGCCATTAGGATCACCGCGCCCTGCAACGTGCCGTCGAACCAGAGTTCCGCGGGGTCGATGATGACGAGGCGGCGGCACTCCTTGCCGAGGTAGCTGCGCAGCGACTGCGCGTGCGTGACGTGTATAATTTCGGCTGGAACGACCATCGCCAGTCGCCCGCCCGGCCGGAGCAGCGAAAGTGACGCGAGGATGAAGGGCACCCACGCGTTGGTGTGCTTCGTGAACTTGAGGTCAAGCTCGTCGAAGATGCGAGCGGCGCGGGTCTGGAACGTGGGCGGGAGGAATTGGTAGCGGACGAACGGCGGGTTGCCCACGACGGCGTCGAACCGCTCGCCGCCCTCCTCCATGTTGTCGATGGCCCAAGCGAGGAAGTCTTCCGCCCGCACCTCTGCCTTGCGCAGCCCCAGCTCGCTCGCACGGCGGGATGCCTTACGCGCCTCTTTGTCGTCCAGCTCGAACCCGATGACCTCCGCGTCACCAAAGCCGCCGACGTCGGCCATTGCTTGGAAGAAAGCGCCGTCGCCGCAGCTCGGTTCTAGAACCCGCTTTGGCTCAAGGTCGCGGACCCACTGAGAGATGAAGGCGGCGAGGTCCAGCGGAGTGTAGTACCCGCCGCGCAGCTTTTGGGCAGTCTGGTCCTCGACAAACTTCACGACCGCTCCCTCACTGACGCCCCGGGACAGACCCTAGAGTCGCGGAGTCACGGGGGCAATCCGTAATCCGGTTTTAGTTACCCGTCCTGTTACCCGAACCCTCGAAGTGCCATCCGCTAAGGGGCTAAGCTATTGCCCCCGTTGGGGAAAATGGTGCTGCCGGTGAGGATTGAACTCACGACCTCAGCCTTACCAAGGATGCGCTCTACCACTGAGCTACGGCAGCATTTGTTCCAGCCCTTTGGGCGGAGCGCGCCTATGGTCAGAGGCGGGCGGTCTTGTCAAGGCGCGGTCCGGCGGTGATAGCGCCGATATGTCTGCAAAGGATGAACCTGCAAAGGACGCACGCGTCGATCGGCTGGCGGCGGCGCTTCGCGACAATTTGAAAAAGCGCAAGGCGCGCGCGCGCGGTGATGCCGCGCGCAATGACCGTGCCGATCAGGACGAAGACGACGCGGCGCGCTAGCGCGGGCGGTGCTCGGTGCCCATCCCGGCGGTGATGAACAGGGCTGTTGTCTCGCCATCGATGTCGGCGGTGTGCCAGGCGGCCATTTCTTGATGCAGCGTCATGCTGCCCGAAAAGGCGTCTTGCGCTTCGGCGGTCGCGCCAAGGCCGAGATGGATCGGATGGGTGAACAATCGTTTCAAAGCGGCGCGCATTTTCCTTCCAGCCAGACCAGCTCGTCGCCCGTCATCTGCGGCGCCAATATCTTGAACACGCGGGTGTGATAGGCATCGACCCAATCGCGTTCGGCGGCGCTCAGCATATCGGCAAGGATCAGCGATCGTTCGATCGGGCAAAAGGTCAGCGTCTCGAAGCCGAGCATTGGTGTCTCGGCACCCTCGATGATGCGATCTTCGACGAGGATCAGGTTTTCGATGCGGATGCCGAATTCCCCCGCCTTGTAATAGCCGGGCTCGTTCGAGATGATCATGCCCGCGCGCAACGGCTCCGATGGGCCGCCGCCGGAATAATTGGGGGCGGCGATCCGTTGCGGCCCTTCATGCACTGCCAGATAGGCACCGACCCCGTGGCCCGTGCCATGTGCGTAATCAAGGCCGACCTCCCACAAGGGCCGCCGCGCAAAGCCATCGAGCTGGCCGCCATTGGTGCCGTGCGGGAAGACTGCCGTTGCCAGCGCGATGTGGCCCTTCAGCACGCGGGTAAAGCGATCGCGCATTTCGGGGGTTGGCGCGCCGATTGGCAGCACGCGGGTGACGTCGGTCGTGCCATCGGCATATTGGCCACCCGAATCGACGAGATAGAGCTGGCCCGGTTGGAGCGTCGCGTTGGAGGCCTCGTCCACCCGGTAATGCGGGCTCGCGCCGTGCGCGCCCGTCGCCGAAATTGTATCGAACGATGTATCGAGCAGGACGCCGGTTGCCTCTCGGAACGCCTGGAGCTTGGCGACGCAATCGAGTTCGGTAAGCGTTCCCTTGGGCGCCTCGCGCTCGACCCAACGCAGGAAGCGGGCAAGCGCTGCACCGTCGCGCGCAGAGGCTGATCGGTGGCCAGCGATCTCGACGGGGTTCTTGGTCGCCTTGGCCAGCACTACCGGGTCGCGCAGCGCCAGGATCGTCGCCTTGCCGCCATCGAGCCGGTCGAAGATCGCGGCCACCGCACGCTCGGGATCGGCAGCGATGCGCTTTCCCCCAAAGCTGGCCAGCACCTCGGCAAAGGCGGTGCGATCCTGCACGCGCACCGCATTGCCTAGATGCTGGCGTACGGCATCGGTCAGTTTTTCAGGCGCGATGAACAGGTCTGCGGTGCCATCGGCATTGACGATCGCATAAGCGAGCGCAACGGGCGTGTGTGCGACATCCTTGCCGCGCACGTTGAGCGCCCAGGCGATCGAATCGAGCGCCGACAGCACCACGGCATCGGCTTTTTGCTCGGTAAGCCAGTCGGCGATCTCGGCACGTTTTTGA
>JBBQJX010000080.1:0-7488 GCA_038326295.1 Sphingomonadales bacterium | reverse complement strand
GATGCGGTTCGTGGCGAGATCGTGCGCGACGCCGATCGCGTTGGCGACACCCATGGCATTCGCGCCGCCATGGCTTTTGACCACCAGCCCGTTCAGCCCGAGGAAGACCGCGCCGTTGTGGTTGTTCGCGTCGACATGGCTTTTCAGACTGCGGAACGCATTGGCGGAGAGCAGGTAGCCGAGCTTGCTCATCCAGCTGCTGCGGAACGCCTGGCCGATGAGCTGGGTGACGAGGCGCGCGGTGCCCTCGGCGGTTTTCAAGGCGACGTTGCCGGTAAAGCCATCGGTGACGATCACGTCCACGTCGCCGCGCACGAGCTTGTCGCCCTCGATGAAGCCTTCGAAGGATATCGGCAGATCGGCGGCACGCAGGGTGGCGGCGGCTTCGCGCAGTTCCTCGGTGCCCTTCACGTCTTCCTCGCCGATGTTGAGGAGCGCCACGCGGGGCCTGTCGAGCCCGAGTGCGATGCGCGCGAAGGCGGCACCCATGACCGCGAACTGGACGAGGTTTTCGGCCGAGCAATCGACGTTGGCGCCCAGATCGAGCATCACCGATTCGCTCTGGCGGTTGGGAAGCAGGGCTGCGAGCGCGGGGCGATCGATGCCGGGCTGGGTGCGCAGCAGCACCTTGGACATCGCCATCAGCGCGCCGGTATTGCCGCCCGAAACCGCGACATCGGCCTCCCCCGCCTTGAGCGCCGCGATCGCGAGGCCCATCGAGGAGGCGCGGCCGTGCCGGACCGCGTGGCTGGGCTTATCGGTGCCGAGCACGACCTCGCTGGTGTGGACGATCTCGGCCACACGTTCGAGCGCGGGGGCGCGCACAAGTTCGGCGGCGATAGCGTCCTGATCGCCGAAGAGGCGAAAGCGGGCACCCGGATAACGCTCGCGCGCGATTGCTGCGCCGGCGATCATGGTGCGCGCGCCCTCGTCCCCGCCCATCGTATCGAGGGCGACGACGGGGTTCGGACGCAGGCTGGACAAGTGCGTGGGACCGGAAGGCTAGGAAGCGATCTCGATCACTTCGCGATCGTTATAGTGGCCACACGACATGCACAGATGGTGCGGGCGCTTGAGTTCGCCGCAATTGGGGCATTCCTGCGTCTGCACGGGGACGAGCGCGTGGTGGCTGCGCCGCATGTTGCGCCGCGACGGCGAGGTTTTACGCTTTGGGACGGCCATTGGGGGTCTCGCTCGGAAGGGGCGGCGGGCGCGCCTGCGCCCACGGCCACACTGGCCGCGCCTCGAATTAAGCGGTTGCTATGCGCCAAGCGGGCGCGCGTTTCAAGGGCAATGGTGCGGCTTGGGCTTGACTTGGGAGCGCGAGGCCTATAGCGGGCATGCTTCATTTCAGCGGCCGTTCGCGGTGCTGTTGCCCGTGAGTGTGTCCGATGAAGATCGTCAATAGCCTGAAGAGCCTCAAGGGCCGTCACCGCGACAATCGCGTAATCCGCAGGCGTGGGCGCACCTATGTGATCAACAAGGTGAACAAGCGCTTCAAGGCACGCCAGGGCTAGGCTTGCGGGCGGCCGGGGGCGTGCCGCTGATCGAGCGCCTGAGCGCGATCGTTTTCGATGTCGGCAATGTTTTGTATGACTGGGACATCGGCGCGCTGTATGCGAAGCTGATCCCCGATCGGGCGCAGCTGGACTGGTTCCTTGCCGAGGTGGTGACGCCGGAATGGCACTTCCAGCATGACGCGGGGCGCGCGGCGGCGGAGACGACCGCCGAGCTCGTCGAGCAGTTTCCGGACGAACGCGCGCTGATCGAGGCGTATGTGCCGCGCTGGCTGGAGACGATCCCCGGGCCGGTGCCGGGCATGATCGAACTGGTGGACGAACTGGCGGCGCGCGGCATGCCGCTGTTCGCGATCACCAATTTCAGTCACGAGTTCTGGCCGAGGTTCCGCGACATCGCGCCGGTGTTCCGCCATTTTCGCGATGTGATCGTTTCGGGTGAGGAGCGGCTGGTGAAGCCCGATCCGGCAATCTACGCGCTGGCGGTGGAGCGGTTCGGGGTTGAGCCGGGGCAGACGCTGTTTGTGGACGACCGGGCGGAGAATGTGGACGGCGCGCTGGCGGCGGGATTTGAGGTGCACCGGTTTGTGGACGAGGCGGGACTGCGCGCGGTGTTGTTCGGATAGGCGCTATTCGAGGGCGGGTTCGCTCTCGAAGGTGGCGGCGATGTCGCGTGCGCCGTGCAGGACGTGGATGAGCTCGATCCCGCCGGGGCGGGGGCGGTAGAAGAGGATGTAGGCGCCGCACGGGACCGAGCGCAGGCCCGGCTGAAGTTCGGGGCGGGGGCGGCCGAGGTTGGGATTTTGCGCGAGGCGGTTCAGCTTGACCGCGATGTTGCGCAGAACAGTATCGGCGGCCGATGGCGCATCCGGTGCGATGTAGCGCCAGATCGACTGAAGATCGCGCTTCGCGGGCTCCGACTTGATAATCCGGCTCACGCGGCGGGTTGATCGCGGCGCTTGCCTGGCTGTTCACGCTCGAATGCGGCCCGCGATTCGCGGATGATATCTTCCATGTCGAGTTCGGTCGCCGGGCCGCTCTCGATCCCCTCGCGGATCGCCTCGCGCAGCCAGGCGAGTTTGCGCTGCTGGGTGGCGACATGGTCTTCGAGCAGGATCAGGCCCGCATGGACCATTTCGGCGGGGGAGCTGTAATGGCCGGCCTCGATCTGCTCGCGCACGAAGGCCTGGCAATCGGCGGGGATGGGGATGGGCATCGGGCTTGCTCCTTGTTCGGCACAAATTGGCAGCGGGCGCGTGCGTGTCAACGCCAGCATGGCTTGCGCAGGCGTCCCCGAAACTCCAGTCCCCGTTCATCTACACCACAAAACGCAGACGCCGCGCGCACCGGTTGGTGCGCGCGGCGTCTGGAGATCGGCGGGAGACGTCCCGAGGGGGCGCGGTCGCGCTTTAGCCGAGCCGCACTTTGCGACGCAGCGCTGCCGCGCCGAGCAGGCCGACGCCGAACAGCGCGAGGCTGGCGGGCTCGGCCACCGCAGCGCTGCTGCTCAGGCGGACATTGTCCCAATCACCCTGCGCGCCGGGGCTGGCAAGCAGGACCGAGATCGCGCCGCCGGCATCAGCGGCGGTCGCGGTGTAGCTCGCGGTGTAGGTGGCCCAATCGCCACTCAACTGCGACGCGGTACCGGTGGCGAGAACGGTGTTGCCGCCAACGATCAGCGATATCGTACCCGGATCGGTGATATCCTTGCGGAAACCGAGATCGACAATGAGCGTGTAAGTGGTGCCCGCCGTTGCGGTATCCGCGACGGTCTGCGAGATCGTTCCGCCGTTGCTGTACGCGACGGTGATTCCATCCGGGACGTAGTTGAAGTAGGTGAAGTTGCTTGCCTGAACGCCGGGCTGGAACTGTCCGAAGCTACCGGTGCTTGTCCAGCCGGGGATCGGATCGTTGATCGAGAAGGAGCAGCCAGCGCCACAGCCGCCGAAGGGCAGGCCGGCCTGCGGGAGCGTTTCGAAGGAGGCGTTCGCGACCGCGATCACGCCCGCGTGCGCCGAAACGGAGGCGAGCAACGCGGTCGCAATCGCGCCGATAAATCCTGCTTTGATGATCGCCATGCTACGCTACTCCCTGACCCAGTCCGATAATCGGAGCCGGGATTATATCTAGGCTTAAGGGAAGCAAGAACCGCGCCACATCGATGAATCTGAAGGGTCTGCGCGTTTTACAATTTTATGGTTTAACCAAGTTGTAAAATTATCCGACACTTTTACAGGTCGTTACGGGTACAGCAGTTTCGGATAGCCGCTTGCTGTCGCGGTCATTGCAAGTTTATGTTCCTGCTCTGTTCGGAGTCGATTTTGGCCAAGCCGCAGCAACGTTATGTGTGCCAGCAGTGCGGCGTCTCCGCGCCCAAATGGGCGGGGCAGTGCGGGGATTGCGGGGCGTGGAATTCGCTGCAGGCCGAGACGAGCACGGTCACGCCGTTTTCCGCCAAGCAATCGCTGAGCGGGGGCGGGCGGCGGATCGAGATTGCGGGGCTGGACCGCGAGGCGGCGCTGCCGCCCCGGGTGTCGACCGGGATCGCCGAGCTGGACCGGGCGCTCGGCGGTGGGCTGGTGGCGGCGAGCGCGGTTCTGATTGGCGGCGATCCGGGGATCGGCAAATCCACCCTGCTGCTGCAGGCGGCAGCCCTGATGGCGAATGCGGGCCGCACGGTGACGTATATCACCGGCGAGGAGACGGCGGACCAGGTGCGGCTGCGTGCACGTCGGCTGGGGCTGGGGCACGCCCCGGTGGCGCTCGCCGCGGCGACGAGCGTGCGCGATATCGTGACGACGCTGAGCGAGGCCCCTCCCCCGGCGTTGGTCATCATCGATTCGATCCAGACGATGCATGCCGATACGCTCGACGGCGCACCGGGCACGGTTTCGCAGGTGCGTGCCTCGGCGCAGGAACTGGTGCGCTATGCCAAGACCAGCGGTGCCGCGGTGGTGCTGGTTGGACATGTGACCAAGGACGGGCAGCTGGCGGGGCCGCGCGTGCTCGAGCATCTGGTCGACACGGTGCTGTATTTCGAGGGCGAGCGCAGCCATCAGTACCGGATCCTGCGCGCGGTGAAGAACCGCTTTGGCGGGACGGACGAGATCGGCGTGTTCGCGATGGGGGCGGACGGGCTGACCGAGGTTGCGAACCCGAGCGCGCTGTTCCTGACCGCGCGCGATACGGCGGTGAGCGGATCGGTGGTTTTCCCCGCGCTGGAGGGCACGCGGCCGGTGCTGGTGGAGTTGCAGGCGCTCGTGGTGCGGCTGAGCAGCGGCGCGACGCCGAGGCGCGCGGTGGTGGGATGGGACAGCGGGCGGCTGGCGCAGTTGCTCGCGGTGCTCGATGCGCGGTGCGGGATGAGCTTTGCGAGCTGCGAGGTGTATCTGAACGTCGCTGGAGGCTTGCGCGTGAACGATCCAGCGGCGGATCTGGCGGTGGCCGCCGCGCTCGTCTCGGCGCTGACCGATACGCCGCTGCCGATCGACTGCGTGGCGCTGGGCGAGGTGGCGTTATCGGGCGAGGTGCGCGTCGGCGGGCATTCGGCGTTGCGGCTGAAGGAGGCGGCCAAGCTGGGGTTCGGCCACGCGCTGCTGCCCGAGCGGACCGAGGGTGTGCCGGGCGGGATGGCGGCGCGGCGGTTCGGGACGCTGGCGGGGCTGGTCGATCATCTCGCCCCCGCAGGGGACTGACGCTATTGCGATTGCGCGGGGTTGCGGGGAAACTGCGCGCACCGAACCCCCCGCGAGGATGCCCTTGCCCACCCTGTTCAACCTATTTCTGGTGATCCATGTCGGTGCGGGCGCGACCGCGCTGGCGAGCTTCTGGGGGGCGGTGATCGGGGCCAAGGGCGGCAAGGCGCACCGCATGTGGGGGCGCGTGTTCACGGTGGCACTGTATACCGCATCGGGAATGGCGCTCGGCATGGGGGCGCTCTCGCTCAGGTGGCCGCTGGCGATGCATCCGCAATTGACCGATGCCGCGCTGTATCGCGGGCTGTTCGGCTGGATGATGATCTATCTTGGGCTGCTGGCGATCTGCATGGCGCGCTATGGTCGCGCGATGGTGGCGAACAGGCGCGATCATGGCATCAACCGGCGCTGGCCGATGATCGCGCTGCAGGGGGCGACGCTGGCCGCAGCGTTGCAGTGCGCGACGCAGGGCGTGGTGCTGAAGCAGCCGCTGATGATCGGCGTGGGCGTGGTGGGGTTCGCGACCGTGCTGACCTATTTGCGGTATCTGGGCAGGCGCGAGGTGGGTCCGCGCGATTATCTCCCGCAGCATCTGATGGCGATGCTGGGCACGGGGATCGCGGCCTATACGGCCTTCCTCTCGGTGGGGCTGATCGAGCTGTTTCCGGCGCGTGCGTTCAACCCGGCGATCTGGGCGGGGCCGACGATCGTGGGGCTGGGGCTGATGCTGTTCTATCTGAAGCGCCATGCGCCGCCGCGCGCCAAACGGGCGGGGGCGTTTGTGGAAGACGGGGCGACCTGACGCGGATCGGTGATCCAGGTCGGCTCGGCTGCCGCGCGGTGCCACGCCCATGAAAAAGGGGGCCGACGCGGTGTTTCCACCGCGCCGGCCCCCGATTTCGCGTTTGCCGCAGGCTTACTGGGCCTGCAGGTTGACCGCGCTGGCGCGGCCCTGACGATCGTCCTCGAGGTCGTAGCTGACCTTCTGGCCGTCGTTCAGGGTGCGAAGACCCGCGCGCTCGACGGCGCTGATGTGGACGAACACGTCCTTGTTGCCGCCCTCGGGCGTGATGAAGCCGAAGCCCTTGTCGGGATTGAAGAATTTAACGGTACCGGTCGCCATGGGATATCTCCTGGTGGCATGTGTGCAACACCCTCGGGCGAGTGCCGCCCGGGGATCGCTTCGAATCGCCTAGGGAGAAAGGGGCTGAAAGCGCCGCAGTCCGTCGTCAGCAACGTCAGCACAGCCTAAGTAGGGCGTTCGGGGGAAATTGTTAGCCCCCCGCCGCCAGCTCCACTCCTGACATGCCCACCAGCGCCGCCAGCGTATCGGGATCCGCGCTGAAATCGCGCCCCAGACGCAGCGACGCCCAGCCCCCTCCCCCCAGCGCCACCCGGGCGACGATTTCGGTTCGTCCGCCGCGGCGCGCGCGCATGAGTTCGGCGAGGCGCTCGGCGGCGGGGCGGTGTGCGAGGCCGAGATCGAGCCGGGTGGGCGTGCGGCGCGCGACTTCGGCGAGCGGCCTGAGCGTGCGGATGGCGACGCGCGGTGCGTCCTCCCCCTCGCGCCACAGGAGTTCGGCGTGGAGGAGAACGGGCGCGCCCTCGGCGCAAAGGCGCTCGGCGTCTTTCTGCGGGCCCTCGTCGAAGCAGGACGCGCTGTAGCCGCCGCCCAGATCGGTCAGATCGACGATCAGGAAGCGTTTGCCCGAGGGCGGCGTGCGCCACCGGCAGCCTTCGATAAGGCCCGCCAGCGTGGCGCTCGTGCGACCGCCGCCAGGGGGTCCGCCCGCTGCAACCGCATCGGCGTGCGTGCGGGCGCGTTCGGCGATCAGCACGGGCTTGTAGGCATCGAGCGGGTGGCCCGACAGGAAGAAGCCGCACGCCTCGCGCTCGGCCGCCATCGCCTCGCTGACGGTCCATTTCGCGGTGGCGGCGGGCAGCAACTCCACCCCTCCCCCGCCGCTCTCGCCGAACAGGCCGTGCTGGCCCACCGTGCGCGATTCGTGCGCCGAGGCGGCGGCGGCGAGGATCGCGTCCGCGAGGCCGTGCGCGGCGGCGCGGTTGGGTTCGACGCAATCGAACGCACCGACGGCGGCGAGCGATTCGACCATGCGCTTGTTGAGCAGGGTGGGCTCGATGCGCGCGGCGAAATCGGAGAGCGACGCGAACGGACCCGTGGTGCGCGCCTCCACAACCGCCTCCATCGCGCGCTCGCCGACGCCCTTGAGGCCCGCAAGCGCGTAGCGGACCGCGCCCGCTTCGACGGTGAACCC
>JBBQJX010000079.1:0-7545 GCA_038326295.1 Sphingomonadales bacterium | reverse complement strand
ACGCAGGCCGACAGCCCGTTACCGCTGCCCAAGCCACCCGCCGAGACTGCGGCGGCTCCGGCTGCGGATGCGAAAGCCGGCACGGCGGCGGTAACGCCGACGGCTGAAAAGGCGGCACCCGCAGCAGGCAAGGCCCCCGATACGCGGGAGGGGACGCTGAACGCCGCAGCCAAGGCGCAGCCCGACCATAACATCAGCGGCCCGGGCGCGCCGGAGGTTTCGGGGACGAGCGAGCGCGAGACCAAATAGGCCGGGCCCCCCTTTCAGGAACGGAATTCCCTCCCCCGGCCGGTTTTGCCCCGGAGTTCGTCGATCTTCGCCGACGCGTCTGCCTTGCTAAGGCCGGGATCGAAAAGCTCGCCCGCTTCTTCGGACAGCGTTTTCAGATAACTTGCCTGCGCTCCGGCTATCGGCTCGCCGCCGGTGATCCAGTCGTGCGGATTCTTCTCGGCGTTGCCGATCGGGTGAGACTTGGGGTTCGTGTCAGACTGTTCGGTCATGGCGGGGCAAACCGCCATGTTCCGTGCTTGTTCGAGGCCTAGCGCGCTTCGGGGACCCAGGCGTAGGTCCGGCCGTCACGCACCACATGGCCCAGGCCGGGGAAGGGGAAATGCGGCGCATACAGCAGAAGATGCCGGTCCGCCGCATGCGCGAGGAGCGCCGTGCGGCTGGCCTTGGCGGTGGGGCCATCGGCATCGAATGCCATGTCCAGATCGGGCGCGGCAACCGAGGCGACGTAATGATGCATGGTATCGCCGATATACAGCAGCGTCTGGCCCCGGCTGGAGACCTCCACGCCGCTATGGCCCGGCGTGTGGCCCGCGATCGGCACCGCACGCACGCCGGGCGCGATGCGGCCATCGGCGGACAGCGGCACATATTGCGGCGCGAGCGCGGCAGCGGCGGGGGCGGCGCTGGCCTCGAAAGCCTCCCACGCGGCGGCTGCGATGTGAAGCTTCGCGCCGGGGAAGGCGGGTTTGCCGTTTGCATCGAGAAGGCCACCGATATGATCGCCGTGCGGATGGCTGATGACGACATCGGTAATCGCGGCGGGGGCAATGTGCGCGGCGGCGAGCGCGGCGATAAGCTTGCCCGCCGTGGGCGGACCCTTGGAGCCGTAACCACTATCGATCAGGATCAGGCGCGCGCCATCGCGGACCAGCAGCGCGCTCACGCTCATGACGAACTTGTCGGTCGGCAGGCCGGCGGTGGCGAGCACGGCGGCGACGCCCTCCTTCGGGCTGAGGATCGCGCCATCATTGGCAAACTCGCCGCGCCCGTCGTTGAGCGCGGTGAGCCGCAACGCGCCGACGCGGAAATCGTAGGTAGGCTGTGTGCGCGCCTCGACTGCGAGCGGCTTTGCCGACGCGGCGACCGGGGCCGCGAGGAGCAGGACGAGGAGGATCGAGGCGCGCATGGGGGCAGACTCCGGGCTGATCATTACGCGGGGACGTAGGGGAGATCGAGCGCGTCTGCCACCGCTTTGTGGCGTATGTGGCCGTGGCTGACATTGAGACCGTGCGCGAGGTGGTGATCGGCGTGCATCGCGGCGTCCGCCCCCATGTTGGCCAGCCGCACCACAAAGGGCTGGGTGGCATTATTAAGCGCAAACGTAGAGGTGCGAGCAACCGCGCCAGGCATGTTGGCGACGCAATAATGGATTACGCCATCGATCGTGAACACCGGATTGTCGTGCGTGGTCGGGTGGCTGGTCTCGAAGCAGCCACCCTGATCGATCGCGATGTCCACCAACACCGATCCGCGCTTCATCGTGCGCAGCATATCGCGCGTGACGAGCTTGGGCGCGGCGGCACCGGGCACGAGCACCGCGCCGATCACCGCGTGCGCGCGCTCCACAGCGGAGGCGATTGCGGCGTGCGCGGCGTAGGCGGTTTTCACGCGCCCCTCGAAAATCTGGTCGATCTCGGCCAATCGTGCGGTGCTGATGTCGTAGATCGTCACGTCCGCGCGCATCCCGATCGCCATCTGCGCGGCGTTGAGGCCGCTGACGCCGCCGCCCAGGATCGCGACGCGTGCGGGCGCGGTCCCCGGCACGCCGCCCAACAGCACGCCGCGCCCGCCCTGGCCTTTTTCGAGCCAGTGCGCCGCCACCTGCACGCTCATGCGGCCCGCGACCTCGGACATCGGCCGCAGCAGCGGCAGCCCGCCGCGCGCATCGGTGACGGTCTCGTAGGCGATGCACGTCGCGCCCGAGCGCATCAGCGCCTCGGCCTGCGGCTTGTCGGCGGCGAGGTGGAGATAGGTGAAGAGCAGCTGGCCGTGGCGGAGCATCGCGCACTCGTCGGGCTGCGGCTCCTTCACTTTGACGATCATGTCGGCGTTGGCGAACACCTCGGCGGCAGTCCCCACCACGCGCGCGCCCGCCGCGATGTAATCGCCATCTTCGAAATCGATGCCGCCGCCCGCACCGCTCTGGACAATCAGCTCGTGCCCGTGATGGACCAGATCGGCGACCGAATCGGGGGTGAGGCCGACGCGATATTCGTGGACCTTGATCTCGCTGGGGACACCGATGCGCATGCGTGTTCGCTCCGTCTCGTTGCGGCGGCGGCCCGTTTGCCGCCCTGCCGGGCTTGTGCTAGCGCGCGCTGCGCTCCGGCAAGCGGAGGCGTCACAGGCCAACTGGTCCCCAAACCCATAATGCGCACTCGCACGATGCTCCACCCCGTCCCCCGGCGCGGCCTTTAATGGCCGCGCAGGCGCGAGAGGGGATGATACCGCCGACCGATCTCGGCGCCCACGCGCATGGCCCGCGCGAAGGCCTGGCCAAGCTCGCACTCGGCGCGGTTGGCATCGTGTTCGGCGATATCGGCACCAGCCCGATCTACGCGTTTCGCGAAACTTTCAACGGACACCACCAGCTCAGCCTCGACCGCGTCCATGTGTTCGGCGTGCTCAGTCTCATTTTCTGGTCGATGACGATCGTCGTCACAATCAAATATGTGAGCATTCTCATGCGCGCCGACAATCGTGGCGAGGGTGGAAGCCTGGCGTTGCTGGCGCTGATCTCGCGCAGTACGCAGGGGCCGATCCGCGGGGTCGTCCTGCTCGGCGTCTTCGCCACCGCACTCTTCTACGGCGACAGCATGATCACGCCCGCGATTTCCGTTTTGTCTGCGGTCGAGGGTCTTCAGACGGTGCAGGCCGGACTGGGCCATTATGTGGTGCCTCTATCCGCCGCCATCCTCGTCGGGCTGTTCATGATCCAGCGCGGCGGCACCGCGCGCGTCGGTGCGCTGTTCGGGCCGGTGCTTGCGACGTGGTTCTCCGTGTTGGGCGTACTGGGCGTTGTCCACATCGCCCGCGATCCGAGCGTGCTTTGGGCGCTCAGCCCGCATTACGCCGCGCTGTTCTTCGTCGCCGATCCGTTGCGCGGCTTCCTCGCGCTCGGCTCGGTAGTGCTGGCGGTTACCGGGGCGGAAGCACTTTACGCCGATATGGGCCATTTCGGCCGTGCGCCGATCCGGCTGGCGTGGCTCGCCTTCGTACTGCCCGCCCTCATGCTCAACTATCTGGGGCAGGGTGCGATGCTGCTTCACGATCCGCAGCTGATCGCCAATCCGCTGTTCCTGATGGCTCCCGAAGGGCTGCGGCTGCCGCTGGTGATCCTGGCCACGTTGGCGGCGATCATCGCCAGCCAGGCCGTAATTTCGGGCGCGTTCTCGGTAACGCAGCAGGCAATCCAGCTCGGCTTCATGCCGCGCATGGCGATCCGGCACACCAGCGCGGTGGCGTACGGGCAGATTTACATCCCGATCGTCAACTGGATCCTGATGGTCATGGTGCTGCTGCTCGTGTTCAATTTCGGCAGTTCGACCCGCCTTGCGTCCGCTTACGGGATCGCGGTCACCGGGGCGATGCTGATCGACACGCTGCTGCTTTCGGTGGTGCTGTTGAAGCTGTGGCGCTGGAACCGCCTGCTCGCGCTGGGTGTGCTCGTCGTGTTTGTGATCGTCGATGGCGCGTATTTTGCGGCGAACATGACCAAGGTGCCCGATGGCGGCTGGGTTCCGTTGCTGATCGCGGGCGTGATCTTCACACTGCTGACCACTTGGTCGCGCGGGCGCGAGCTGGTGATCGCGCGGCTGCGCGAGGGGGCGATGCCGATCGAGGTGTTCATCCGCTCGGCGCGCGGCTCGGCGCAGCGCGTGGGGGGCACGGCGGTGTTCATGACCTCGTCGCCTGAAGGCGTGCCGCACGCGCTGCTGCATAACCTCAAGCACAACAAGGTGCTACACGAGCGCGTGGTGATCCTGACCGTGCTGATCGAGGAAGTACCCGTGGTCGATGAGGAAGACCGCATCGCCTACAAGGACCTGGGCGATAATTTCTATCGCATCGTGGTGCGCTATGGCTTCATGCAGGAGCCCGATGTGCCCGCCGCGCTGAAGAAGGTGGAGAATTGCGGACCGAGCTTCCGCATGATGGACACCAGCTTCTTCCTCGCGCGCCAGACCCTGCTGGCGAGCGACCGTCCCGGAATGGCGATCTGGCGCGAGAAGCTGTTCGCGTGGATGCTGCAGAACGCCGAAACCGCGATGAGCTTCTTCAAGCTGCCCACCAACCGCGTGGTGGAGCTGGGGAGTCAGGTGGAGATCTAGGATGATCGTCGTGCGATGGACCGTGATCGCCGCGTTCCTCGCGTGGCTTTGCGCGCCGATCGCGGTGCAGGCTGTGGTTGGCATCGATAGCGCGGCGGCGCGTGCCACGCTTGCCGCGCTCGTCAAGCCGGACCTGACGCAGGCCGAGGCGCTGGTGGTTGCCGATGTTCCGGCCAACCGCCAACTGCTCCGGAAGGAATCGAGTTATGGCGCGCCGGTCACGCGCGCGATGTTTGCCGATGAACTGGTGGCGGCCGCGCGAGGCGACCGCAAGGACGGGAATTTCACTTCCCAGGTGCGCGCGCGGATGCGGCTCGCACGCAGGCCACGCTCGATGCGATCGATCGCGAACCGGCGCGCTTTCAGGGCTGGATCGTCGCGCGCGTGGCGCGGTTCACGCCAACAGGATTGCCTGTGAGCGCAACCGGCTATCTGATCGTGGGCGGCAACTCTACCGGCTTTTCGTTTGATGAGCCGGCCTTTTACTTAAAAATCAGCGATTTCGCAGGCGATCTCGAAAGCGCGCGTATCTTGATGGCGCACGAACTTTACCACGCGGTACAGAATATCGCGCAGGCACGGCGGCCTAAACCCGCCACCTACCAGTTCGAAAACGAACGTTACGCTGCATTGCCAGCCGGGATTACGCGTGAATGCTACGCGATCCGGGCGTTCTTCGATTATCTCCTCGCCGAGGGAACCGCATCCTATGTCGGAGACGACGCCATGCTGCCCGCGCACGGCGTATACGCCGACCGGGAGCGACCCCGTTCCCGCGAAGGGCTGCAACACCTCGAACAACATGCAACGCTGCTCGACATGTCGCTCGCCGCGATCACCGGGCCGACGCCGACGCCGGCAGACGACGTCTACGCGGTCGGCTTCTATTCGCCTGCGCCGCTTTACGCGCTCGGCTACACGATGGCGAAAGCGATCGCGGAGCATGACGGCGACACTGCGTTCGGGCAATTTATCGGCGGTCCAGGCGACGCGTTCGCCCGACGTTACATGGTGTTGACGGACACGCCGGGTTCGAAGCTGCCCAAGCTCGGGCCGCGCGCGCCGGTGGGCGGGTCGCGTCGAGTGTCCCGCGTGAATCACCCCTCCAGATTGGGCCGCAGCCACGTCTCCGCCTGCGCCAAACTCACGCCGCGACGCGCCGCATAATCCGCCACCTGGTCTGCGCCGATCCGCGCCACGCCGAAATACTCCGCCTCGGGGTGGGCGAAATAGAAGCCGCTGACGCTCGCGGTGGGCAGCATGGCGAAGCTCTCGGTCAGCGTGATGCCGGTCGCGTCGGGGGCACCGAGCAGATCAAACAGCAGCGACTTGACGCTGTGATCGGGGCACGCGGGGTAGCCGGGCGCGGGGCGGATGCCCTGGTAGCGCTCGCGGATGAGGTCTTCGGGCGAAAGATTGTCCTCGTTGGCGTATCCCCAGAGTTCGCGGCGGACGCGCGCGTGGCACGCCTCAGCGATGGCTTCGGCGAGGCGGTCGGCGAGCGCCTTCAGAAGGATGTCGCTGTACTCGTCGTGCGCGGCCTGGAAGCGCGCGAGGTGCGGCTCGATCCCCTCGCCTGCGGTGCAGGCGAAGCCGCCGAGCCAGTCGCCCTCGGGCGCGATAAAGTCCGCGAGGCACTGGTTGGCGCGTGGCGCGCGCTTGACGATCTGCTGGCGGAGGAAGGGGAGGCGGTGGTCTTGCGCGTCCGCCTCGACGATCACGTCGTCGCCGTCGCGCCTGGCGGGCCACAGGCCGACGACCGCGTGCGCGCGCAGCCATTTTTCGCGCACGATGCGCTCGAGCATCGCCTGCGCATCGTTGAAAAGCGCGGTGGCGGATTCGCCCACCACTTCGTCGGTGAGGATAGCGGGGAAATTGCCCGCGAGTTCCCACGCGCGGAAGAAGGGGGTCCAATCGATATACTGGACGAGATCGGCCAAGTCCCAGTCGCGGATGACGGTGACCCCGGGGCGGGGCGGCGCGACGGGGGCGTAATCGACACGGATCGGGTTGGCGCGCGCTTCGCCGAGGCTGGCGAGTTTGGTCTTGCCGCCATCTGCGCGCGCGAGGCGAACGGCTTCGTATTCGGTCGCGGTGTCGGCGACGAGCGCGTCGCGGCCGCCATCGCTGACGAGCGCGGTCGCCACGCCCACCGCGCGGCTTGCGTCGAGCACATGGATCGTCGGGCCGGAGTAGGCGGGAGCGATGCGGAGCGCGGTGTGGACCTTGGACGTGGTCGCGCCACCGATCAGCAGCGGGGTCGTCATGCCCGCGCGCTCCATTTCGGCGGCGACGGTGACCATTTCATCGAGGCTGGGCGTGATGAGGCCCGAGAGGCCGATCATGTCGACCTGTTTCTCGCGCGCCACGCGCAGTATTTCCTGCCACGGCGTCATGACGCCCAGATCGATCACCTCGAAATTATTGCACGCGAGCACGACGCCAACAATATTCTTGCCGATATCGTGCACGTCGCCCTTGACGGTCGCCATGATGATGCGGCCCTTGGTGCGCGCGCCTTCGGACTTCTCCGCCTCGATATACGGCAGCAGGTGTGCCACCCCCTTCTTCATCACACGCGCCGACTTGACGACTTGTGGCAGGAACATCTTGCCCGAGCCGAACAGATCGCCGACCACGTTCATGCCCGCCATCAGCGGGCCTTCGATCACGTCGATCGGGCGCGTCGCGGTCAGGCGCGCCTCCTCCACATCCTCCACCACGAACGCGTCCAGCCCCTTGACCAATGCGTATTCAAGACGCTTGTCCACCGCCCAGCCGCGCCACTCCTCGGCTGCCTTCTCGGCCACCGCATCGGTGCCGCGATAGCGTTCGGCCAGCGCGATCAGGCGTTCGGTCGCGCCGCCCCCGCGCGCGAGGATCACATCCTCGCACGCGTCGCGCAGTTCGGGATCGATCGCGT
>JBBQJX010000078.1:0-7564 GCA_038326295.1 Sphingomonadales bacterium | reverse complement strand
CGACATCGCGGTTACCGGCAAGGGATCGTGGTCCGGCAACTAGCCCGCAGGGCGGCCGGTGCGCCTCCACATCCTTGCGCGCGGGCGGATCGGGCATGGGCCCGAGGCCGAGCTGTTGACGCGCTATGCCGCGCGGGTGCCCGCGATGCGCGTGACCGAAGTGGGCGAGCGCGAGCCGTTCCCGCCGCCGGGCGAACGCAGCGTGAGCGTGGTGCTCGACGAGCGCGGCGTGGCGCTCCCCTCCCCCGCGCTCGCGGCTCGCCTTTGTGCGTGGCGCGACAACGGGGTGCGCGAGGTGCGCTTCCTGATCGGCGCGGCGGACGGGCATGACGACGCGACGCGGACCGGTGCCGATCTGCTGCTGAGCTTCGGCCCCGCAACCTGGCCGCACCTGCTGGTGCGCGCGATGCTGGCCGAGCAGCTGTACCGCGCGGCGAGCATCGATGCGGGGCACCCATATCACCGGGCGTGATGTCGTCAGGACGAAAAGTTCCCGCATCGCAGGCACGCTGCCGGCGAGCCGCCCCCAAGTCCCTGCGTTAATTGGGTAAATTTATTGTGCGATACTGACTTCAAGCAGCATCCCACCGGAGAAAATGGTCCAAACAGTTCCTGCAACAGGGCACGGGGAGGACTGTATGGCGTATGACAATCTAAGCTATTATCAGGCGCGCGCTACCGAGGAGGACCGCCGGGCGGCGGGTTCTGCGGGTCCCGTGCGCGCCGCGCATCGGGAGATGGCGGCGGCGTACCGCGAACGCCTCGACGAACTGCGCGCGAAAGCCAACCCGACAATTCTGGGGGTGGAACCCGCGCGGGGTCGCACCAATCGGCCGCGATCAGGCGGCGCGGCGCAGGCGACGGTGAAGGTAGTTATCGTCGAACCCCGCGACCGCCGCCAGACGGGCGATGTCTTCGATCAACAGCGAGCCGCGCTGTAGCCGCATCACGCCGTCCTCGCGCAGACGACGCAGCACGCGATTGACGTGGATCGGCGTCAGTCCGAGCGCGTCGCCGAGCACCGTCTGGGTCAACGGCAGCTCGAAATGCTGATCGGCGATCAGTCCGATATTATTCGCGCGCACGTAAAGCTCGCACATCAGATGCGCGACGCGCTGGACGCTATCGCGCCTGCCCATGCTGACGATCCACGCGCGCAGTACGCCTTCGTCCACGAGCTGCATGTGCCAGAAGGCGCGCAGCAGCGCGGGGCGATCCTCCAGCATCCGATCGAACGCCGCGCGCGGGATCGGTGCGACCAGCGCGGGAGTGATCGTGGCGATCGAATGATCCATCGCATCGAGCACCGAGGCGTGGACGTCGCAGCAATCGCCGGGCATCAGGAAGGCGGTAATCTGCCGCGTGCCTTCGGGCAGGATCTTGTAGCGGCACGCCCAGCCATCGAGCATCACGAACAACGGACCGGGCGGATCGCCCTCGCGGATCAGATCGTGGCGCGGCGGCACCTCGCGCGGATTGGCACACGCGGCTTCGAGCAGCGCCATGTCCGGAGCGGACAACGCGGTCTGGCCGGTGAGTTTGTGAATGAAGGCGTTGGACATTGGGGAATCGGCTACCCCACGATTGTTGAATTTATACTAATCTGAATTGGTGTCGATTGTCGAGCCTCGCGATATTGCAGAGCGATGTTGTCGATACCCCCAAGGTGCGCGCGATGAGCGATGGCGCGATCGTTTATACCAACCCGTTTCGCCGCACGCCGACGCCGCTGGAGCCCGACGCGCACGGGCAGGCGGCGCTGCTGCTGGCCGAGAGCACGTTGCATACGCTGGTGGAACTGGGGGTGCTAACGGGCCCGCAGGCGGTGTCGATCGTTCGCACGGCGGCGGACGTGAAGGTGGAGGTGGCGCAGATTGCGGGGGAATCGCAGGGGCGCATGCAGGCCTCGCTCGATCTGCTCCAGCGCATCGAGGGCAGCCTCGAAGCGGATAACAGCTACCCGAGGATGGCGGGCTAGGCTTTGCGGCATCGCGGGCCATTGCCTTGGCGCGCGGTGGTGGCCAGATAGTCGGCGGGGCATCTCCCGAGGACCGCACACATGCCGCGCAAGTTTCTCCTGATCGCCGCCGGAGCTGCGGGCGCGCTTGCGCTGACCGCCGCTGCCAAGGTCGCCGCTCCCGCCGCCACCGATACGTACCAGGACGTTGGCACGCTGATGAGCGTGTTCGAGACCGTCCGCGCGAATTACGTGGACAAGGTGGACGATAAGACGCTGCTCGATGGCGCGATCAATGGGATGCTGGCCTCCCTCGATCCGCATTCGGGCTATCTGGACAAGAGCGAATATCAGCAGATCCGCAACCTGACCGACGGCGAATATGGCGGGCTCGGGCTGTCCGTTTCGATGGAGGATGGCGCGGTCAAGGTGATCGCGCCGACCGACGGCACGCCCGCCGCGCGCGCCGGGATCAAGGCGGGCGATTACATCACGCATCTGAACGGCGAGCTGATCTACGGCGTGACGCTGAACGAGGCGGTGGAAAAGATGCGTGGGGCTGCGGGCACCACGATCAAGATCACGATCGTGCGCCAGGGGGCGAAGAAGCCGATCGATTTCACGCTGAAGCGCGAGATCATCGCGATCAAGCCGGTCAAGTTCGAGACGAAGGGCAGTGTGGGCGTGATCCGCATCAGCTCGTTCAGCAAGAATACGGGCGTGGATACAGTGGCGGCGCTGAAGGCGATCGAGGCGAAGCTGGGGCCGAAGCTGACGGGGTTCATTCTGGATCTGCGCTCCAACCCCGGTGGCGTGCTCGATGAGGCGGTGGATGTGTCCGCCGCGTTCCTCAAGCGCGGCGAGGTGGTGAGCCAGCGCGGGCGCGATGCGCACGACATCAGGCGCTTCAACGCGCCCGAGCGCGATCGTGACGATGCCATGGGCAAGCCCGTGATCGTGCTGATCGACGAGGGATCGGCGAGCGCGGCCGAGATCGTCGCGGGTGCGCTGCAGGATCACCGCCGCGCGCTGGTGATCGGCGAGCGCAGCTTCGGCAAGGGATCGGTGCAGAGTGTGATCCCGCTGACCCCCGAGACCGGCCTGCGGCTGACGGTGGCGCGCTACTATACCCCTTCGAGCCGCAGCGTGCAGACGGCGGGGATCGAGCCCGACATCGTGCTGCCGCAGCTGAGCGACGCGGATCGCGGCGACCGCCCGCGCGTGCACGAGAGCGATCTGAGGCGCCATCTGATCAACGAGGTGAAACTCGACGCGCGCGCGATCGAGGACGATGGCAAGGCCGATCCGCGCTTCGAGGGCGTGACCGCCGCCACGCTGAAGAAGGCGGGGGTGGAGGATTATCAGATGGATTATGCGGTGAAGACGCTGGCGCGGCTGGCCCCGCCCGCCGCCGCGCCCGTGACCAGGCCTGCAACCACGGTGGCCGCGCGGTGAGCACCGCCACGCTGGCGCGGCCGGAGCGGTTGCGGGCCGGGGACGCGGTGCACGCGCTGCTGATCGCGGTGCCCGCAGGGCTGCTGCTCGGTGCGCTGGGGTTTCAGTATCTGGGGCATCTGGCCCCGTGCGAGATGTGCATCTGGCAGCGCTGGCCGCATCTGGCGGGGCTGCTGCTGGCGGTGGGAGCGCTTGTCGCCCCGCCGGGCGCGCGGCGCGCGATGCTGATCGTGGCGGCGGGGGCGGTGCTGACCAGCGGCGCGATCGGGGCCTATCATGTCGGCGTCGAGCAGCACTGGTGGAAGGGGCCGACGCATTGCACGCCGGTGGTGGGCCTCGGCGGCGATTTCCTGAAGTCGATGGTCGGCGCGCCGCTGGTGCGTTGCGATGCGGCCGCGTGGACTTTGGCGGGAGTTTCGATGGCGGGGTACAATGCGCTGATTTCGGCGGCGACTGGGCTGTTCGCGCTCGCACGCCTCGGCCGCAGCCGATGAGCGGCCGACCGGCCCGGCTGCCCGGCGATCGACGCGAAAGCGTGGCCGCGATGATCAAGGTGGATCATGCGGGCGAATATGGCGCGGCGCGCATCTATGCCGGGCAGTTGGCGGTTATGGGCGACCGCCACCCCCACGCCAGCCTGATCCGCCACATGGCGGGGCAGGAAGCGCGCCATCTGGCGACGTTTGATCGGCTGCTCGCCGAGCGCCGCGTATCGCCGACGTTCCTGCATCCGCTGTGGCATGTGGCGGGCTATGCGCTGGGCGCGGCGACCGCGCTGATGGGGCCGCAGGCGGCGATGGCGTGCACGGCGGCGGTGGAACAGGAGATCGACCGGCACTACGAGGCGCAACGAGAGGCGCTGGGGGAGCGCGGCGATCCGGTTCTGTCCGCGCATATCGCGGACTTCCAGGCCGAGGAGGTGGAGCACCGCGAGACCGCGCTGGCGAACGACGCCGAGCGCGCGGTGGGGTTTCGTGCGATGTCCGCGATCATCCGCGCGGGGTGCCGGATGGCGATCGCGGTCAGCTCGCGGATGTGACCGGGCTTCCGCCATGCCCGCGCCCGGCCGACATCGGCATCGCGGGGGCAAGGCGATGAGCGGGTTGCCAGCCAACCGGCTGATGATCCGGGACAGGTTCCGTGCGATCGTGTGGATCGGCGGTTTGCTGCTGCTTGCGCTCGTCGGCCTCGCCTTCGCGCGCGCCGCAGCGGGCGCGCCCCCCGCGCCTGCGCGCCTGCCCGCGCTCATCTGGGTGCACGTGGCGACCGTGCTGCCCGCCGTGCCGCTCGGCATGTGGCTGTTTCTCCACCCCAAGGGCACGCCCGCGCATCGCTGGCTGGGGCGCGTGTGGATGGCGCTGATGGTGGCTACCGCCGCGACCACCTTCGGGGTGCGCACGATCAACGACGGGCGGCTGAGCTTCATCCACCTCTTCTCGGCCTATGTGCTGATCGCCACGCCGCTCGCCTGGCGCGCTGCGGCGCGGCGGCAACTGCGCGTCCATTCGCGCATCGTGCAGGGTGTCTTCGCGGGCGGACTGATCGTGGCGGGGCTGGCGACCTTCGTGCCGGGACGGATCATGTGGGCGTGGGCGTTCCACGGGTGGTAGCCGCGCACGCGGCCCCGCGTTATCGTAACGCCAGTGATTCAGGAGATACCCGCATGCGCATTGTTCACGCCGCCATCCTCGCCAGCTTCGGTCTCGGCCTCGCACTCGAGCCCGCGATGGCGATCACGCTCAGCGCCAACGACCGCGCGCGCGTCGAACGCGCCCGGCCGCGCGACCGCGCCGAGGTGGCCAAATGCCTGCGCGCGCGCAAGCGCGGCGGCAACAAGGGCCTCGCGGGAGGTGCTGCGGGCGGCGCGGTGCTGGGCGGCGTCGGCGGCGGCAATCTCGGCTCGACGCTGCTCGGTGCCGGCGCGGGTGCGGGTGCTGGCTATCTGCTCGGCAAGGGCGCGGGCACCGACCGCGTGTGCGACAACGTGCTGCGCCGCAACCGTTAGGCGCGACACCCCGGCATCAGTCCAGCAGACCCTTCAATCGGGCGAAGAAGCCCGTGCTTTTGGGGAAGGCCGCGTGCTGCTCTTCGCTCTCCTGAAACTGTTCGAGCAATTCGCGCTGGCGCTTGGACAGCTTGACCGGGGTTTCGACCTCCACCTGCACCACCAGATCGCCCATGCCGCCGCCCTGCAGCGAGGGCATGCCACGCCCACGCACGCGAAACTGCTTGCCGGGCTGCGTACCTGCGGGGACCTTTATCGTCGCCTCCTCACCATCGATGCAGGGGACTTCGAGGCTGCCACCCAGCGCCGCCGTGGTGAAGCTCAGCGGCACCTCGGCGAACAGCGTGGTCGCATCGCGCTTGAAGATCGCGTGCGGCTTCAGGTGAACGAAAAGATAAAGGTCCCCCGCCGGACCGCCGCGCAGCCCCGCCTCGCCCTCGCCCGCCAGCCGGATGCGCGTGCCATCATCGACGCCGCGCGGGATGTGCACGTCGAGGCTCTTGTCGCGTTCCACGCGGCCGATGCCACGGCACGCCCTGCACGGGTCCGCGATGGTCTGCCCCGCGCCGTGGCAGGTGGGGCACGTGCGCTCGACCACGAAAAAGCCCTGTTGCGCGCGCACCTGTCCGCGTCCGCCGCAGCTGGTGCAGGTTTTGGCCGACGTGCCCGGCGTCGCACCCGAGCCGCTGCACGGCTCGCACGCAGCGGACACACTTACTTCGATCTTGGCATCCTTGCCGGTGAAGGCTTCGGCAAGCGTCAATTCAAGATCGTAGCGCAGGTCCTGGCCACGATGGACGGTGCGGCGGCCCTGTTGTTGGCGGCCGCCCATGAAAACGCCGAAGATATTCTCGAAAATGTCGCTGAAGCCGCTCATGTCGGATTGCGACGCGCCGCCGCCGTTCTGGAACGCCGCCTTGCCGAACCGGTCGTAGGCGGCGCGTTTCTGCGGGTCTTTCAGCACGTCATGCGCTTCGTTTAACGCCTTGAAGCGTTCGGCCGCATCGGTGCAGCCGCCATTGCGATCGGGATGGCAGTCCATCGCCGCCTTGCGGTACGCGATCTTGATCGCCGCACCGTCGGCGTCGCGGCCGACGCCGAGCAGTTCGTAATAGGATGTTTCGATCGTAGCCATTTCGCTCGCTCGTTCCCCCGGACGGCAATCGGGGACAGCTTACCTTTTTCGCGGCGCAGTGTTGCTCGCGCGGTCCGCCTCCGGGGGCGAAATAGGTCAGCTGTCCCCTTACGCCTTATTTTTTCTCTTCGTCGACTTCGCTGAACTCGGCATCGACCACATCCTCGTTACTCGCGCGCGCGGCGGCGTCCGCGCCATCCTCGGCTGCGGGCGCGCTTTGCGCGGCATAGATCGCCTCGCCCAGCCGCTGTGCGCTGGTGGAGAGGGTGGCGGTCTTGGCCTGGATATCGGCCGCGTCCTCTCCGCCCGTCACCGCCTTCAGATCGGCGATCGCGGTTTCGATGGCGGTCTTGACCTCGGCGGGAACCTTGTCGGCGTGCTCGGTCAGCTGCCGCTCGGTCGAGTGGATCAGTCCCTCGGCCACGTTCTTCGCCTCGACGACCTCGCGGCGCTTCTTGTCCTCGCCCGCGAACTGCTCGGCCTCGCGCACCATGCGCTTGATGTCGTCGTCGCTCAGCCCGCCCGACGCCTGGATGCGGATCTGCTGCTCCTTGCCGGTGCCCTTGTCCTTGGCCGACACGTTCACGATGCCGTTCGCGTCGATGTCGAACGTCACCTCGATCTGCGGCACACCGCGCGGCGCGGGCGGAATGCCCTCCAGATTGAACTGGCCCAGGCTCTTGTTATCGCGCGCCATCTCGCGCTCGCCCTGATAGACGCTGATCGTCACCGCATTCTGGTTGTCGTCGGCGGTCGAATAGGTCTGCGCCTTCTTGGTCGGGATTGTCGTGTTCCGGTCGATCATCCGCGTGAAGACGCCGCCCAGCGTCTCGATGCCGAGCGACAGCGGGGTCACATCAAGCAGCAGCACGTCCTTGACGTCGCCTTGAAGCACGCCCGCCTGGATCGCCGCGCCGATCGCAACGACCTCATCGGGGTTCACGCCGGTGTGGCCCTCTTTGCCGAACACCGATTTCACGAATTCGCGCACCTGCGGCATCCGCGTCTGGCC
>JBBQJX010000077.1:0-7578 GCA_038326295.1 Sphingomonadales bacterium | reverse complement strand
GCTGTCGCCATGCAGCACATCGTTCCCCGCGCCGCCCACCAAAATATCGGTGACGAAATCCGCGCCGCCGGTCAGTGTGTCGTTGCCGTCCTCGCCGTACAGCGCATCCGCCCCGTCGCCGCCGTTGAGCACGTCCTCGCCGGAACCACCGACGAGATAGTCGATTCCCGCCCCGCCGTTCAGCGTATCATTGTCGTCCTGCCCGAACAGTGCGTCATTGCCGTCCATGCCGCTCAGCGTATCGCCCCCACCGCCGCCGATCAGCAGATTGTCGCCGCTGCTGCCGCTGATCATGTTGGCGAGATCGTTGCCGACGCCGAAGATGTTGCCGCCGATGAGCGCAAGATCCTCGATGTTCGGCCACAGATAATAGCTTGCGGTGGCGGTGACCAGATCGTAGCCCTCGCCCGGATTTTCAAAGACGAGGTCGGCGGCGGTATCGACAAGATAGTGATCGTCGCCCGCGACTCCGTAGAGATTGTCCGCGTCCGCACCGCCGTTCAGCGTATCGTTTCCTGGCGTGCCGTGGATCGACTGGCTGCCCGCGCCCGCGACGATCTCCAGCCCCGTCAGCCCGAGCGCCTCGATCGCGGTTTCAGGTCCGGTGACCACAATCGACGCCGAGGTCTTGAGCAGCGTTCCATCGACGATATCGAATTTGACGTTGCCGCGCTCCAGATCGGTGGTGATCGTGAGGCCGGACGCGAGGCCGCCGCCCTGGAAGGTGATGCGCGCGAAGCCGCTGGTGTTTGCCGCGAGCGCGTAGCCCCCGCTCGCGGTGCTCACGGTCGTGCCGGTGAAGGTGAGGCCGAAGGATACCGAAAGCCCGGCGACGCCTTCGCCCGGCGTGTAGAAACCGTCGTGGTCGAGGTCCGAATAGGCGACGCCGAGTACATAGCCCATGGTGTCAAAGCGGCTGCCGAGATCCTCGGTGACCACGAGCGGGCCGACCTGCGTCGCAGGATTGGTCTCCGCGTCGATGCCGATGCCGATTTCGGTGAGGCCCGGATTGAGCAGATTGATCCGGTGCCCGGCGGGGACCTGAAGCCCTTCGGGACCAAAGCCCCAATCGATGAAGAAGCCCGCCTGCGCGTAAAGCGGGTCCTGCGCGTAGGCGAAGACGTTTTCTCCGAGCGCGGCCCATGGGTAGCCCGTCGCGGTAACGCGCGCGCCCAGATCGGGTTCGCCCGGAGCCTGGTGCGTTTGCGTATCGGTGGCGATCAGGACGCCGTTATGTGCGTGCGCGGCGGCGGCGGGCTTATCGTTCCACGCGAGCGGCGGTGCGGCGGCGAGCGCCTGGAGAGCGGCGAGCAGGCCTGCGCCGGAGACGTGGAAGTAATCGATCGCGCTCTGGATCTCGGGAACGGGTGAATGCAACGGAGCGAAGCTGTCGATGTAGCGGCGCGTGCTACCCAACGGATCGAGGCGCGCCGCATTGATCAGTTCGAGCAGATATTGCTCGTCGTTGCTTGGACCGGCCATCGCAGCATCTCCGCCCGGAAGGCCAGCCCCGCGACCGTCCGACGCAAGACGCGGTTAGCAGAGCATCGCACGGTCCGGAACCCGGAAAACGATTGCCCCCTACCGCTCGCGCATCGCGGTCTCGCGCACGCGGTCGAGCGGGGTCAGCAGGTAGGAGAGCACCGTCCTCGGCCGTCCGAGCACATCCACCTCGGCGATCATGCCGGGCACGATCGGCAAGGGCCTTCCGGCCGCGTCGCGCAGCAGTTGGTGCGTCACGACGCGCACGGTATAAAAACTCTCCTTGGCGCTCTCGTCCACCACCGCGTCGGGCGAGATTCGCTCGACGCGACCCTTCAGCCCGCCATAGATCGCGTAATCGTAAGCGGTCAGCTTGACCGTCGCCGCCTGGCCCGGCCGGATGAAGCCGATGTCGCGCGGGGTCACACGCGTCTCGATCACCAGCGCATCCTCGGCCGGCACGATTTCCACCAGCGGATCGCCCGCGCGCACGATGCCGCCCACGGTCGCGACGAGCACGCGGTTGACCGTGCCCGCAATCGGCGCGCGCACCTCGGTGCGCGCCACGCGGTCGGCCAAGGCGGGGAGCGCGGGGCCGGTGGCGGCAAACTCGGCGCGCGCCTGCGAAAGCGCATCGACCGTCTGCGAGCGGAAGCGTTCGCGGATCGAGAGCGCCTCCGCCCGCGCTTCGGTCACGCCCGCCTGCGCGCGCGCGCGCGCGGCGGTGGCGGTGCCCTCCTGGCCCCTCGCCTGCGCGAGCGCGGCCTCGGCGCGCATCCGCTCGGCTTCGGGCTCCACCCCGTGCGCCACCAATGGCGCGATCATCGCCAGATCGCGCGCCGCATACAGCCGCGCCTGCGTGCGCGTCGTGATGTCCGCCTCCGCCTCGCCGAGCGCGCGCTGTGCGCCCGACAGCTTGGCGTCGGCGACCGATAGCGCGGCCGCGAGTTCGATCCGCCGCGCGCGCCAAAGCGAGCGTTCGGTCTCCACCTGCGCAGGCGCGCGCGCCGCGAGATCGGCGGGGAAGCGCGGCTCGCCCCTCGCCAGTTCCGCCTCGAGCCGGGCGATGCGTGCCGCACCGCTGTCGCGGGTGGCCGATCCCCGGCCGAGCTCGGCGGAGACCTGGGTCGGGTCGAGGCGCACGAGCACCTGACCTTTTGCAACGGCCTCGCCGGGGTGAACCAGGATCGCGCGCACGATGCCGCCCTCCAGATTGGCGACGCGCTGGAGCTGGAGCGAGGGGACAACGCGCCCCTGCCCGCGCGTGACCGTATCGAGGTGCGAGAACCCCGCCCAGACCATCGCGGCGATCACGAACGCAGCGATCGTGTATAGCAGCAGATGCGCCATGCGCGATGGGCGCCTATCCTCGGCGGCGAGCGCCAGCGCGGCCGTGTTGCTCACGCCGCCGCTCCGGCGCGCGCGGGCTGAGGCGCGGGCGCGGGCGCGGCGGCGAGCGGCGCGGGGCCGGGGCGCGCGCCCATCGCGGCTTTGAGCACCTCGTCGCGCGGCCCGTCCGCCACGATGCGGCCGTTCTCCAGAATGATCACCCGGTCGACCAGCCGCAGCATCGAGCCGCGATGCGTGACCACGATCAGCGTGCGCCCCTGCACCTCGCCCTTCAATCGATCTATCAGCAAATTCTCGCTTTGGGTATCCATCGCGCTCGTCGGTTCGTCGAGCAGCAGAATGCCCGGCTGCCCTGCCAGCGCGCGCGCGATCGCGATCGCCTGGCGTTGGCCGCCCGAGAGGCCCTCGCCCCGGTCCGCGAGCTTCATGTCGTATCCGCCTGACATTCCCCCCAGAAAGTCGTGCACACCCGCCAGCTTTGCGACGCGCAGCACCTCGGCATCGTCCACCCCGCCACGGCCGAGCGCGATATTCTCCTTCACCGATCCCGAGAACAGCGTCACGTCCTGCAGCACCGCGCCCACATGGCGGCGCAGATCCTCGGGGTGAAGCTGGCGCACCTCGGAGCCATCGACCAGGATCGATCCCTCGTTCGGCTCATACAGCCCCAGAACCAGCCGTGCGATCGTGGACTTGCCCGATCCGGTGCGGCCGAGCACGCCCACGCGCTCGCCTGGCGCGATGTTCAGCGTCACCCCCGAAAGCACGTTCGCCTGCGCGCCGGGATAACGGAAGCCGACATCGCGCAGCGAAATCGCTCCCGCGAGCGCATCGCGGCGAAGATAGTCGCGCCCCTCGTCCACTTCGCCGCCGGTTGCCATCAGCCGATCGAGTTCGCGGTAGGCGGCGCGCGCGTGGCTGATGCGCGTGAGCAGATTAGCGATCTGGCCGAGCGGTGCCACCGCGCGGCCCGAGAGGATCGAGCAGGCGACGAGGCCGCCCGTCGTCAAATCCCCGCGCGCGATCAGCGCCACGCCGAAGATGACGGTGCAGATGTAGGACAGGTTTTGCGCCAGCCCGGCGACATTGATCGCGATCCCGGCGATAGCGCGCTGGCGGGTTGAACTGGCCGCATGGCTGTCCACCGCGCGCGTCCAGCGCGATGCCATCAGCGTGCCCGCATCGGTACATTTGATCGTCTCGAGCCCGCCGATGCTTTCCACCAGCACGCCCTGCTTGCTGTGGCCCTCGTGAACCGATTTGACCGTCAGCCGCGCGAGGGCGGGCTGAACCGCGAGCGCGGTCAGGATGACCAGCGGCACCATCGCCAGCGGCACCGCCACCAGCCAGCCGCCGATGATCGCGATCACCGCCATGAACACGAACAGGAACGGAACGTCCACCACCGCCGCGAGCGTGGCCGAGGTGAAGAAATCGCGCAGCGTCTCGAACTCGCGCAACGATCCCGCGAACGCGCCGGTCGACGTGCGCCGATGCGCGAGCTTCATGCCGAGCATCTGGTTGAAGATCGTCGCGCCCACCGCGCGGTCGATCCGCTGACCCGCCAGATCGATGAAGTATGTGCGCAGCGATTTGAGGATGAAATCGAAAAAGAGGATGATGAAGATTCCGGTTGCGAGCACGATCAGCGAGTTGGTCGCGTTGTTGGGCACCACGCGGTCGTACACCGTCATCGAAAACAGCGATGTGGCGAGCGCGAACAGGTTGATGAGCGCGGCGGCCAGTCCGACCTGCGCATACGCCCCCCGGGAGGCGAGCAGCGGGCGCCACAGCCATGCGGCGATCAGCGGCTTGTGATGGGCATGGTCGTCGCGTGTCATGGGGCCACCGTGGGCAGCGTGTCGGTGCTCACGTCAATGCCAAGCTGGTCCAGAAGCCGACCCGTGCGCGCGAGCAGCGTATAGCGCGCGAGATCGCGCTCGGCGAGACCGCGCGCATAGGCGGCGGCCGCATCCTCGAGATCGACTTCGGCGCGCAGCATTTCCAGCAGCGATCCGCGCGCAACGCGGAACTGCTCGGCATAGGCATCGCGCGTGCGGCGCGCGGCGATGTAGGCTTCGCGCAGGATCGCGGTCTGGCGCGTGAGGCTCTCCACATCGAGGAACGCGATCCCCGCGTCGCGTTCGGCCTCATCGCGCGTGCGCGCGCGCACGAAATCCTGGGATGCGGCGCGCGCCCCCGCCTCCGCCACCCGCGCGCGCGACAGCCCGCCGCCCGAAAGCTGGTAGCGCAGCGTCAGGCGACCGCGAATATCGTGATCGATCACCGGATCGGTGACGCTGTATTTGGCCGCGTCCAGCCCCGCCGTCAGGCGCGGATACCGATCCGCGCGCAGCGCATCGAGATCGCGCCGCGCCGCGAGCAGCCGGTTCTCCGCCACCGTCACCGCCGGATTGTCGTGCGCGGCCTCGACCGCATCCGCAAAGCCGCCGCGTTCGGCCACGGGGGCCACGGGCGGCGTGACGCCGGGCGGCGCATCCTCGCCTGCCGCCGTGCGGAAGCGAAGTCGCGCGGTTTCACGCGCCTGCCGCGCCCGCTCGGCGCGCGCCTGTGCCGAGGCGAGATAGGTCTCCACCCGCGTGATATCCGCGCGCGCGCCCAACCCGCCCGCGATGCGCGTTCGCTTATCCGCAAGGATCGCGAGGTTGCGCCCCACGAGCGCGACCGCCAGCGCGAGGTCGGTCTCGGCCACCCACACGTCGTACCACGCGCCCACGATCGCGATGGCGGCACCCTCGGCGGCGAGCGCCACGCCTGCGCGCGCAGCGTCCGCGCGCGCGCGCGCGGCTCGCAGCCGCCGGGTGCCCGCGCCGAAATCAAACAGCAGTTGCTCGGCGGTCAGCTGCGCATCGGCCCGCCGGTCGGGGCGCGAGCGTTCGAGGATGTTGTTGGGATCGTTGCTGAACGCGCGATCGATCGCCTTCTGGCCGGTCAGGTCGAGGTCGACCCTCGGTCGCTTGGCGGCACGCACCTCGGCGCGCACGCCCTCGGCCTCGAGCACTGTGGCGACCGCTTCGCCCACCGAAGGCGCGCGGCGCGTGCCGTCACCGACGATCCGCGCGAACTCGGGCGCATCGAGCCGGCGCTCGATCGCGATGAGGAACGCGTCGCCAGTCTTGCGCTCGTCGAACGGCGCGGCGGCGGGTAGCGCGATCGGCGGGTTCGCCGCGTGCGCCGGGGTGGGCCGCACCAGCGCCATCGCGAGCGCGACGGGAGCAAGCGCGCGCGACGCGCCGAAGATCATCCCGCTCTCCCCGGGGTCAGCGACAGCCGGCCCGGCCCCCTAGAGGACGAAGTCGGCGGCGTGCAAGCTCGCCAGTGCAACGCCGTTTATCACCACGAGATCGCCATTGCCCAGGTTGATGAAGCTCGTGCCGTTATTCTCTCCCATGACGGCCTGCAGTGCGGCGTAGCTGGCGAACCCGAACGCATGCACATCGATCCTGTCGGCACCCGGTGCAAAATCCCCGATCACATCGCCGCCCGTGCCGCGCTCGAACACGAAGGTGTCGTTCCCCGCCTCGCCGAACAGCACATCGCCGCCGCCCCTGCCGTTCAGCGTATCGTTGCCGTCGCCACCCAGCAGGTAATTGCCGATGTCGTTGCCGGTCAGCACGTTGTCGAGCGCATTGCCGACGCCGAACGGAGTCTCACCCATCAGCACGAGGTTCTCGATATTGTCGTAGAGATAATATCCCGCGCCCACGATGTTGGCGATGACGGTGTCGGCCCCTTCGCCGGGCTGCTCGAAAACGAGGTCGGCGGGAGTATCGACGTAGAAGGTGTCGTCGCCCGTGTTTCCATACAGCAGGTCGTAATCTCCAAATCCGCTATCGCCGCGCAGGATGTCGTTACCCGCGCCCCCGACCAGGATGTCGGTCTGAAAGTCCGCGCCGCCGATCAGCGTATCGTTGCCATTCTCGCCATAGATCGCGTCGGGGCCATCGCCGCCGTTCAGAATATCGTTCCCATTGCCGCCGACGAGATAATCTATTCCCGCGTCGCCGAAGAGCTGATCATTGCCATCCTCACCGAACAGCGCGTCCACCCCGTCGCCGCCACGCACGATATCATCGCCATTCCCCGCGATCAGGAGGTTGGAGCCTTCATTGCCCGTAATCGTGTTGGCGAGTTCGTTGCCGACACCGAAAATGTCGCCCGCTCCCGTTGCAAGCGTCAGATCCTCGACGTTGGAATAGAGATAGAAGCCCGCGGTCGAGATCACCGCGTCGCGACCCTCGTTACCGTTTTCGAAGATCAGATCGGCCTGATCGTCCACGAAATACGTATCGTCGCCCTGGCCACCGTACAGCCGGTCGATCCCCGCGCCACCATCGAGCCGGTCCGCGCCCGCGCCGCCGATCAGCAGATCATCGCCAGCGCCGCCGAAAAGCATGTCTGCACCAAGGCCGCCAATCAACACGTCTGGGTTATCGGTACCGTTCACGGTCAGCGAAGCGGTTGAACTGTTGAATACGAAACTACTCGCATTCAGGTTGGATGACTGGAAGTTTTCGAGCGTGATCGATTCGGTACTTGGCCCGAAACCCAGAAAGAGCTGGGTATTTCCCGATGCTTGCGTGATGAACGGCAGCAAGGTAGCCAGATCGCCGATGTTGAGTGCCGACACGTCGATCCGGTCGGTCGTCGAAAAATCGGTGATCAGATCGTTGCCGAACCCGTTCGATGTATATTGGAAGATATCGTTGCCCGATCCGCCCGTCA
>JBBQJX010000076.1:0-7588 GCA_038326295.1 Sphingomonadales bacterium | reverse complement strand
CGGTCACGGCCGCAGCCGTCCAGGATCACATCCGCATCTTTCCCGCGCGCCCGACGCCGAAGAACCCCGCCCAGATCGATCGCTTCGCGCGCGCCGGGTTCGACGGACCGCCGCCGCCGGTGCTCGCCGCCGAACAGGCCTATGTCGCCGATCCCGCGCGCGATATCGCGCTGACGCTCGTGGAGGCGCTCTGATGGCCTATTCGAATGCCGTCACCGACAAGCTCTACGGCCTGCTGCCCGCGCATATCCGCGAAGCGGACGCGGGGGAGGGCGAGCCGCTGCGCGCGCTGCTGCGCATCGTCGAGGGCGGCGCGGACGCGGTGGAGGGCGATATTCGCCAGCTTGGCGAGGACGCGTTCATCGAGACGTGCGAGCCCTGGGTCGCGCCCTACATTGGCGATCTCGTCGGCAACATTCCCCTGTTCGACGGCGCGCGCGGCAGCGACGGCGATACCGCCGCCGAGCTGTTCCGCGATCTCGTCGGTCCCGCGTTCCGCCCGCCGACCGCGCTGCGCGCACGCGCCGATATCGCAAAGACGATCTACTACCGTCGCCGCAAGGGCACGCTGCCGATGCTCGAAGAGCTGGCGCGCGACGTGACCGGCTGGTCGGCGCACGCAGTCGAGTTTTTCGAGCTGCTCGGCTGGACCCAGTGGGTTCGCAATCATCTGCGCATGGGCAATCACCGCACGCCCGATCTGCGCTCGGTCGAGCGGATGGACCGGCTGAACCGCGCCTTCGACGGCATCGCGCACACGATCGACGTGCGTCCGATTTCGCAGTTCGAAGGCTGGCACAATATCCGTAACATCGGCTTCTTCCTGTGGCGGCTCGGCGCCTATCGGCTCGAAGCGACGCAGGCGCGTCGGCTCGGCGCGGCGGGGGACTTCCGCTATCACTGGGGCGTGCTCGGCCAGGACGCGCCGCTGTTCAGCCGCGCGCGCCGCGAGGGCGACGAGGCGGGGCTCGCGACCGAACTGCACGTGCCCCAGGCCATCCGCCCGGCGCGCTTTTTCGCGGACCTCCAGGCTTATTCCGCAGGGCCCCTGCCCAAGCCCGATTTCACCGACTTTTACGGGCTGTTCGACGCGGTGCCGGGATTCGAGGTCGCGCCCGCGCCCAGCCTCGCGATCGTCGTCGATGGCACCCCCATCCCCGCGGGCGATGTGCGCTGCGCCAACCTTTCGGTCTGGCGCGCCGCTGCGGCGAGCCGGGTGCTGATCGATGTCGCGCTCGGGCGCCTGGCGCTCGGACCCGACCGGGCGGGGGCGGCCGACGTCCGCGTTTACCACCATTACGGCTTCCCCGCCGAGCTGGGCGGTGGCCCTTATCGTCGACGCGCGTGGCTGGTGCGACGCGACCTGGTCGAAAAGGTATATCCGGTCAACGCAAGCGGTGCTGCAGGCAGCTTAGCCAACATCGCCGACGCGCTCGCGCAGTGGGTGGCGGACGGCGGTCCCGAGGCGATCGTCAGCGTCGGCGATAACCGCACCTACACGCAAGCGCTCGCGATCGATGTCGGCCCGGCGTCGGGCGGGCTGCTCGCGATCGAGGCGGCGGACGGTTTCCGGCCGCACCTGCGCCTCGAACGTCCGCTGAGGATCACCGGCGTGCGCGACGATTTCGCGCTGACCCTGGGCGGCCTTCTGATCGAGGGCCAAGTCGAGATCGCCGGATCGCTGCGTCGCCTGCGTCTGCTGCACAGCACGCTCGTACCCGGCGTGAGCATCGCCGCGCCCGATCCCGATCTGCCTCCGACGCCGCCCGTCCCCACCCGGTCCAGCATCGTCGCTGCGGACGCCCTGCCCACGGGCGCACCCGCCAACACGGAGCTTGCCGTTGAACTCGCCTTCTCGATCACCGGACCGCTGCGCATCCCCACGCACGCGCAGGGGATTGTCGCGCTCGACAGCATCGTCGATGGCGCGGGCGAGCCCGCAATGCTCGGCGTTGACGCCGCCGACGCACCCGCGCCGCCGCTCCGGCTGGAGCGCAGCACCTTGCGCGGCGCAGTCCACACCACCGCGATCCTGTTCGCGAGCGAGACGATCTTCGATGGCGTCGTCACCGCCGACCGCGTTCAGGTGGGCTGCGTGCGCTTCTGCTATGTCGCCCCCGGGTCGCACACCCCGCGTCGCTACCGCTGCGAGCCCGATCGCGCCGAACGCATCGCGCTCGACCTTGCGGAGCTGAAGAGCGGCCCATTGACTCCGGCCGAGCGCGACGCGATTCGCGAGCGCGTCCGCCGCCGCGTGCGGCCGGAATATACCGACGAACCCTATGGCCTGCCCGCCTATCTGCAGCTCGCGATCGGGGGCCCGCCCGAAATCGCGACCGGTGCAGAGGACGGCTCCGAAACCGGGGCCTACGGTCACCTGAAGCAACCGCAGCGCGCGGCGAACCTGCGCACGCGGCTCGAGGAATATCTTCCGTTCGGGCTCGATCCCGGCCTGATCTACGTGACGTGAACAAGGTTATGGAGGCGAACGCATGAGCGGCGACCACACAAGGTTCACCTTCGACCCGCGCAAGCGCTATTCGGGCGTGCGGATGCAGCAAGGGCGCGTCAGCCTCGATTCGGACTGGAACGAGGCGATCGACATCGTCGGCGACCATGCCCGCAAGCTGGCGCTCGACAGTTTCGGCCCGGCGGGCGTTTCGCTGACCACGCCCAATGCCTTCCTGATCGCCCCCCTCCCCGGACCCGACCTGGCGATCGCGGAGGGGCGCATCTACGTCGATGGGCTGCTCGCCGAAATCTTCGATGGCGAGACACCGACCTATCTGAACCAGCCTTTCCTGCCCGAGCCGCCGCCGCTCCCGGCGGGGGACGCGGTCGTTTACCTCGACGTTTGGGAGCGCGAGGTCACCTACATCGAGGATCCCGCGCTGCTCGACGTGGCGCTCGGCGGTGCCGACACCGCGACGCGGACGCAGACGGTCTGGCAGCTGCGCGCCGATTCGCGCCGGGGGGCAACGTGCGGGATGCCGGTCGGCGATCCGCCGTCTGCCGGGCGGCTGACCACGCAGGCCATCGCGCCTCCCGCCCCCGACGATCCCTGCATCCTGCCGCCGATCGCGGGCTACCGCGGGCTGGAAAACCGCCTGTATCGTGTCGAAATCCACACTCGGGGTCCGCTCGGGACCGCGCTCTTCAAATGGTCTCGCGACAATGGATCGATCGCGTCCGCAGTGCGCGACATCGCGGTCAGCGGCGGCCAGTCCACGCTCGCGGTCGATCGGATCGGCCGCGATCCGGTGCTGCGGCTGCGCATCGACGATTGGGTCACCGTCACCGACGATCATCGTGAGTTGATGGGCACCCCCGGTGTGATGGCGCGCATCGTCGACATCCACGAGACGGCGCGCCAGATCGTGCTCGATCGCGCGCTACCGCTCGCGGGTGCGGGCGCTTTCGGCATCAACGCCGCCGATCTCGCTTCTCGCCACACCCGCGTCCAGCGCTGGGACGAAACCGCAACTAGCAATGCTATCGACGCGGACGGCCTGATCGCAACCGCCGCAGGTCCGATCCCGATCGAGGACGGCATCGACGTGCTGTTCTCCGTCGATCCGGCGGGCGGGGGGTTCCGGGCGGGCGATTACTGGGTATTCGCGGCACGTACCGCCGACGCCTCGGTCGAGCTGCTCACCAACGCCCCGCCGCGCGGGATCGTCCACCACTATCTCCAGCTCGCCGCAATCACCGTCCTGCCCGGCGGCAAAATCGATGTGACCAACTGCCGGCCGCCCGGTCACAAGGACGAGCATTGCTGCTGTATCGTCGTGGCGCCCGGCGAAGACATCCAGCAGGCGATCGACGCGCTGCCAGCGGCGGGCGGGTGCGTCTGCCTGCTCCCGGGCATCTACCCGATCGAAGCGCCGATCTTCATCCGCCGCGACAATGTTACGCTCAAATGCGAGTCGGCGGGTGCGGTCGTGCGGATCGCGGGTCGACAGGCCGCGCTTGCGATCCTCGATGCAGGGCGCGCGCTCGTCAGCCGCATCGATCTGGAACGTGACGGCGAGGCAGGGTTGATCGGCCTGATCGTCGCGTCGGGTGCGTCGCGCCTCGCGATCGAAGACTGCGGCGTGATCGATCGCGGGAACATTGCCAGCGTCGGCATTGCGATCATCAATTGTCGGGACGTGCGCGTCGCGCGGTGCATGATCGAGATCGGAACGCTCGGGCTGCTCGTGATCGGCTCCAGCTCGGCGGATATCGCGATCGTCGAGAACCACGTCGAAGTCGGCCGCAGTCACGACGAAGGCGGGACCGCAGGCATCATCGCGCTGCAATTTGCAGGTCTCACCCGCATCGAGGCAAACATCATCTCGGGCGTGCAGACCGGGATCCGCGTCAACGACAGTATCGCGGGCCCCCCCGCCTCGACCGCCGAGCAGGTGAGCGTGACCGGCAACACCGTCGTGCTCGCCGCGCGCACGTCCGCGCTCGGCAAATCGGCGTTTCCCGGCATCGGAATCGATCTCGCGTCGAGCCGCAGCCGTGCGTGCGACAATCGCATCATTATCCCCACGCGTGGCGGGGGAAACGCGCCGCCCGATCCGATCGTCGGCATCAGGCTCACCGGGGTCGATCTGCGCGCGACGGGAAATATCATTTCGACCGCGGGCGAGGAGGGACAGGCGACCACGGGACTCCAGGCCGGGTTCGTCGGCGTGACCGGCGCGACCAGCCTGACTTCGGGGGTGCGGATCGCGGGCAACAGCATCGCCGGTTGCGCGATCGGCATCGCCGGCACGTCCACACTATGGCTCGATATCCTTGACAATCACATCGCGGGCGGGGCGCGGACCCCGCAATCGTCGGGCATCGCGCTCACCTCGGTCGTCTCCGCGCAGGTTTGCGACAATCATGTGACCTCAACGAACTTCGCGCTGATGTGCGCGAACGGGCGGGCCAACCGCTTCGAAAGGAACGACCTCTCGCTTGGCGCCAGTGGCGTTTTCCTCGCTAAAGAAGCCTCGCCGATCATCGCCCAAAACCGCATTGCCGTGATGTCCGGTTTCGGTATCGCGATGGTTGCGGCGACCGGGCGCTGCGACGTGACCGGCAATCGCATAACGAATTGCGGCTACGCCGAATCGATCGGCGCGGGCGTGATCGCCCTGAACGTCGTCGGCGAGCTGAACGTGAAGGGGAACGAAGTGCTCGATACGGGACTATCGCCGGACGGCAAACAATCCGCCGCAGTGGCGCTTGGCGTGGCGGGACTGCTGGTGCTCGAAGGTGCAGTCGAGGGCAATCTGATTACCTACTCGAACGTCGCCATGCGCCCGGTTGTGGCCGAGGATCGCGCCTTGCTGATGCAAGGCCTGCTCGACTTGCGCGCAAACGACAGGATCGAGATCGGCTTCGGCGTCGCGATCACCAATAACAAGTTCATCGGTGTCGGCCGGACAGCGCTCGTCGAACTGCGCGAGAAACAGATCACCGACACGTTTCACCAGCGCTTCGAGAATGTCCTGTTCCACAACAACTATTGCTCGCACCTTTCGGGTGAACGCAACGACGCCATGGCGACGGTGACGCTCTTGGGCCGGGCAGCAAGCGTCATGGGCAATCACGTCATGGCGCTGAACGGGTTTTTTTCGTTCAACTTCAATGGAATGCCGGGGCCGTTCATCGGCAACGTAACGAGCGGCGACGTTCTCCAGCACGCCGACTTCCCCACGCCGCAAGCTGGCTTCAACATGAACATCTGAAGGAGACGAGCGATGGACATCAAGGCAATCCTCGACGCGCACGATGCGTTCGTGGGTGAGATCGCGGCGCGGATCGCCGACAACGCGGCGAGCGCGGGCGAAATCCCGAACGTGGTCAGCGCGGGTGCCGTCGCGGCCTCGCGCGAGCGGCTCGATCGTCTGACGCGCCAGCGTGAAGATGCCCTCAACCGCCTCGATCATGCCATAGCGGAGGAGCGCAACGCGCTGCACGGCCTGGAGAAGCTGGGCGAGGTCGGGCGCACGCCGAAGCGGGGCAAGGCTGCGCGCAATTACAGGGACAAGGGGGTTCCTGCGAACAAAGGCGGCACGCCGTAGCAGAGACCGCTGTCGGCCGGCGACCTTTGCGAAAATCATCTCGGTACGTCGCTGCGCCGCAGCCGATGCCGCTGCTGCGTGAGCCCGGCGTGACGAGTCAGGGAATTCGCCGGGAAGAAGTTCAAGCTGGAACGGAATAGCCGCGCCCTGTCGGCGTCTCCTGCCTGCCGAACCATCGGCATCCACGCACGCCTCCCAGGGGGCAAGGAGAACATGATGACGACATTTACCCTAAGCCGAGCGCGGCTCACGCGATCGGTCGCCAATGCCTGTCTGGTTTCGATCCTCGCCATGGCGACCACGCCGGCGTTCGCGCAGAACGCGCAGGCTCTCTCGTCGAGCACATCGGCGGGCGGTGCGATCGATCTTGACGGCAAGGCCATCTACGACCGCATCCTCGGCACCGCCAGCCAGCGGCTGAACGGCCGCGCGCTCGCGCCGATCGTACGCATCGTCTCGCCGCTCGCCGACAGCGCGCTCGCGGGCGGCGTCTCGCTGCCCGGCAAAGGCAGCCTCAACGGCACCAACTTCACCGTCAACGTCGAAGTTGTGACGCGCGACAACGCGCAGATTGTCGTGCGCGAGGCGACCGAAGCGCCGCCGGTGTTCGGCATTCGTCACGTCGATCAGCTCAACCTCGGCCACCGCAATCCCGACGTGCCCGGGCTGTTCGTCTTCTTCGATCAGCCACTGACCACGCCCGATGGCACGATCCTTCCCGCGTTCAACAATTTTGCTGCCGCGTTCAACGTTGCCGGGACCGATGACACGCCCGGCGTCGGCCACACCACCTGGCTCGGTTGGCATGTGCTCGAATCGCTGCCCATCAAGGCAAAGAACGTGACCCTGACCGTGGCGATCGTCGATCGCGCAGGACGCGTCGCGTTCGATCAGATCAAGCTCAATGTCGATCGCAGCCGCACCTCGGGCCAGGCGCTTACGCCCGCACCCGAGACCTTCACACGGACGGCGAGCACGATCGACGACGGCCAGGGCCCCGAAATATCGCTGATCGCGCCGCGCGTGCCGACTGCGATCGCGGTCGGCCCCACCGACAACAGCCTCACGCCCAACAACGGCTCGCTGTTCTTCATCCATCTGTCTGCAGTGGACCGCAGCGGCGCGGGGATCGCGGTCAGCGAGAACGGGCTGACCAGCGCTGGTCAGCCGCTCAACGCTGCGATCCCGGCAGGGTTGATCTTCGATCCGAGCGCGATCCCGAACGCGCAGCATGCGGGCGGCCCCAACCGCAACTACCCCGGCATGACCGTCACCTTCGACGTGCCGCTGCGCCAGCCGAGCGGCAATATCGTGCCCGCCGGCACCAACCTCGCGGGCCTGTTCGACGTCGCGGGCAGCGAGGTCGACGTACCGGGCGCGGTGCGCACGACCGCGGACTGGGTCGTCGGCGGGTCGCTGGTGATGCCCGCAGGCAAGAAGACCGTCACGATCGACGCGAGCGTGACCGACAATGCGGGTCACACCGGCACAACGAAGAACATCGTGGGCGTCAGCCCGACGAC
>JBBQJX010000075.1:0-7705 GCA_038326295.1 Sphingomonadales bacterium | reverse complement strand
CCTCCGCCTCGGCGCGCGCGGCAACCGCGATCATCGCCGATCATCTAAAGGTTCGACACCCATGCGTCACGTTCCCACCGACTGTGATCACATCGCGCGTGGCCCCTTGGCAAGTCAAGCCGGTCGCCGCCGCCTCGGCCGGTTTCGCCGGATCGATCCGACCGGCTCGGCTCCACGTGAATCAGGCCTGCAACCCCAGCATCTGCGTCCACGCATTCGCGCCCGCGCCGCCATCGACCGCGATGTCCGTGCCACTGATCCATTGTGCGTCGGGGGTGCACAGGAAGGCGATGACGGGGGCGATCTCGTCTGCCTCGCCCGCGCGCAGATGCTTCAGGTCTTCCTCGACGCGCGGACCCAGCGTGGCGATGAAGTCCGGAAGGATCGGGGTGGCGACGGGGCCGGGCGAGACCGAGACGATGCGAATGCCGCGCGCGCGCCACGCCGCGCAGCTCGCCGTGGTCCATGCGATGACCAGCTCCTTGGAGAGGTGGTAGGAGGGTGCGCCCTCGACATGCTGTGCGGCGATCCACGGGTCCGCCCCGTTGATGCCAAGCGCGAGCGCCTCGTTCAGGTGGGCGGGGTTGGCGCGCCACTGCAGCCCCGCGAGACTGGCGACATTGATGATCGAAGCCCCCGGCGCGAGACGATCCGCCAATAGTTCGGTAAAGTGGCGCAGGCCGAAGAAATTGACCTTGAGCACGGCATGCTTGTCCGCCGTGGGGGGCAGCCCCGCGACGTTGCACAGGATATCGAGCGGCTGGGTGAGCGCGGCGGTGCACACATCGATTGACGCCGCATCGCCGAGATCGATCGGGTAGAAGGCGTGCACCGCATAATCGGGTGCGTGCCGATCGAAGCCGACGATCTTCGCGCCGCGCGTTGCAAGGAGCTTGGCCGTGGCGGCACCGATGCCCGAGGCGAGCCCGGTGACGCCCACGATTTTCCCGTTCATGTCCGACATCGTTTCAACCCTTCCAGTTACAGCGGACAGGCAAGGACTAGAATTTGAACCCGGCGCGGACGTACCATTCGCGCGGACGGTTGATCGTGCCGCCGATATAGCCGATCCCCGCCTGATTCTGGCCAGAGACGAAGAAGCGTTCGTCGGTGAGGTTGGTCACGCCCACGTCCAGATGCCACACCTCGCCCGGGTTGTGATAGGAGAGAAGCGCGCCGACGACATCGGTGATCGGCGTGATCAGCTGCGGTGTGTTCTCGCCATCGCGTGCGATGCTGCTGCGGTGCGCGTAATCGCCGTGGAAGACGACCGAGCCATTGTTGGCGAGGCGGTATTCGTAATCGATGTTCATTGAGGCGGCAAACTCGGGCGTGTTCACAAATTGGTTGCCCAGCGTTGTCCCCACATTTCGCTGCGTGTATTTGGCGTTGATATAGCCAAGCGTGCTGCTGATCGTCAGCCCATGGCCGGCGGCAAACACGAGTTCACCCTCGATACCCTTGATCTCGGACTGCGCGGCGTTGAGCGTAACCGGGGAGACGCCCTGCTGCACGGTCACCTGCAGATCGCGGTAATCGGTGTAGAAGCCCGCGATATTCGCCTGGAGCCTGCGATCGAACAACTGGCTCTTGACGCCAAGCTCGAAGGTGTTCGCCTTTTCCGGGTTGAATGTCGGTGCGGCGAGGATCGGTGTGGTCGCGCGCGTCGTGAAGCCGCCCGACTTGTAGCCCTGGCTGAACGTGAAATATGTGAGCGTCTGGGGTCGTAACTGATAGTTTATGCCCGCCTTGAACGACACATCGTCGAATTTGAGCGTGTTGTCGGTTTGCGGGAAGTACAACGTCGGATCTGTGGGATCGGGGTGGAGGAACAGCGGATAGCCGAGCTTGAACGCGAGAGCATTCAGATCGCGTTGGCCACCCCTGAAATATTTCTCATCGCGCGTGTAGCGGACGCCGCCGACGATGCCGAGCTTGTCGGTGAGGTGGAACTCCTGCTGGGTAAAGACCGCGTAGCTATCAGTCTTGAATCGGTTCGGGCCGTAGATCTGGAGCAAGCCTCCTGCAAAATTGACTTCGTCGGTAAGGTTGCCCTGTTCGTGAAAATAATATGCGCCGACCACACTCTTCAGCCGATTATCGAAGAACGAGCCGATCGCCTGCAATTCCTGGCTGAACTGCCACTGCGTCATGATGAAGGCGTGATCGCCGATCGGCAGTGGAGAGCCATCGACATCGAGCGCGAAGCGCGAATCCAGGTTCCGGTAAGCGGTAATCGACTTGAGCGCGATCTCGTGCGTCAGTCGCGCGTCGATCGTGCCCGAAATTCCGTAGGTGTTGACCTTGGAATAGCCCGCACCGGTCGAATAGCTCGTATCGCGCTGCGTCGGCACGAAGCGGTTGTCGAACGGCAGGTGGAAATTGCCCGGATCGGTAAAGTTGATCCCGCCCAGCGGGGGCAGGATTTCGTGCGGGATGACCGTGCCCACAGGCAGCGGCAACCCGCGCGGGGTATTGCACAGCGTTCCCAGCGGGGTGGTGGCGAGCACGTCGGCGGGGGTGGAGATGCAGGCGTTGTAAACGTCCTTCAGCCCGGGCTCGACCGTGACAAGTTGGCTGGGCGTGCCCTGATCGTTCGAGCGCATGTAATCGCCGACGAGGCGAAAGGTCACGTCCGGGGTTACGTTCCACTTGATCTTGCCGCGCAGGTTCTGCGTGTCGTTGCCGCCCGCGCTATCGTAGGTGGTGGGATCGGGGCGGACAAAGCGCCCGACATCGGTCTGGTAAGTGCCCGGATATTTGAGGAAGTGGAAGAAACCGTCGCGCGACTTGGACGAGAAGCTCGCCTGCGCGTAGAGCTTGTCCTCGATCAATGGCAGATCGACGGTGCCGTTCACGTCGACGCGGTTGAACCGGCCGTAGGTGACCTCGCCGCGGCCGGAAAATTTGGTGCCAGGATCGCGCGTAACCACGCTGATCGCGCCGCCGATGGTGTTGCGGCCAAAAAGCGTGCCCTGCGGGCCTTTCAGGATTTCGACATGATCCAGATCGAGCAGATCCACCACCGCGCCCACCGTACGCGCGAAATAGACGCCGTCCACATACACCCCCACGCCCGGATCGAGGTTGAAGGCAAAATCGTTCTGGCCGATGCCGCGCACATAGGCGGAGAGGACCTGGGTGGAGCCGCTGAACGGCGATGTGCCGACGATCTCGACCGAGGGAGCGAACTTGCCCAGCGACGAGATGTCGGTGATGCCCTTGCGTGCGAGCGTTTCGCTGGTGAAGGCAGTGATCGCGATCGGCACCTTCTGCAGGTTCTCCGAGCGCTTCTGCGCGGTGACGACGATTTCCTCGATGCCGCCAGTGGTGGACTGGTTGACGGGCGGGGCGGTCGGCGCGTTTTGCGCGAAGGCAGGCGCGGCAAGCAGCGAGGCCCCGCATAAAGCTGCGGCGCGCAATCCGTGCGCACGGCGGACATGGTTGGTGATCATGGCGTGAACCTCCCCGGAAATAGCGCCTCTTAGCGGGCTGCATACCGACTTGCATGAAGCGTGCCAGACGGGCGCACATGGCGATCTGCCGTGCGCAAGGCGTCAGCGTGGCATGCATTCGCTCCGGGTGGCGCGCGACTCTGCACCAAATACAACGCAGGCGACCCAACGTCGATTGCGCAATCGTCGCAAATCCCGCACCCTTGTCAATGGAGAGAAGCCGAATGCCCGATCGACCACCATCGACGCGATCGCTCGATCTGCCCACCATCGGCGATCTGGCGGCGACGCTGCATTTCGCGCCCGAACAGGGGCATATCTGGCTCGCGGGCCGCCGCATGGTGCTCGTCCACGCGCGCGTGATGGGCGATGTGCGACGCGAGGTGGCGAACGCGGTGGGATACGACCGCGCGCGCGCGATCTTCACGCGGCAGGGGTACGAGGCGGGGGCGATGGATGCCGAAGTGGCCGCCAGGCTGCGCAAGGGCGACAGCGTGTTCGATGCGTTCTCGATCGGCCCGCAGCTGCACGCGCTCGAAGGCGTGGTGCTGGTGGAGCCGCTCGCGTTCGAGGTGGATGTGGAGAAGGGCCATTTCCTCGCCGAATATCGCTGGCGGCATTCGTCCGAATGCAGCGCCCATGTCGATGCGTTCGGCGTGGGGCACCTGCCCGGCGGCTGGGGACAGATCGGCTATGCGAGCGGATTTGCCAGCGTCTATCTCGGTCGGCCGATCGTGTACCGCGAGACCGAGTGCGTCGCGATGGGGCACGAGAATTGCCGCATCATCGGCAAGCCCGCCGAGGCGTGGGCCGACGCCGAGCAGGACTTGCGCTACATGCGATCCGAGCAGTTGACCGCGATGGCGGACGTGCCGCGACCGCCCGCCGCCGCGCGACGCGCGCTCACGCCCGCGAAGGCGGACCGGCACCGGATCGTCGGCGCATCCTCGGGCTTCAACGTGGCGTTCGATATGCTGCGCTGCGTGGCGGACACCGATGCCGTCGTGCTGTTCCACGGCGAGACGGGCGTGGGCAAGGAGATGTTCGCGCGCAACCTGCAGGTGTTGGGGCGACGGGGGGGGGAGGCGTTCGTCGCGGTCAACTGCGCGGCCATCCCCGAAAACCTGATCGAGAGCGAGCTGTTCGGCGTGGAGAAGGGCGCGTTTACCGGGGCGACCGCCAGCCGCCCGGGGCGGTTCGAGCGCGCCGACAAGGGGACGCTGTTCCTCGACGAGATTGCGTGCCTTTCGCTCGCCGCGCAGGCCACGCTGCTGCGCGCGCTGCAGGAGGGCGAGATCGAGCGCGTGGGAGACAGCCGCAGCCGCAGCGTGGACGTGCGGCTGGTCGCGGCGACCAATATCGATCTGCGCGCGGCAGTGGCGGCGGGCACGTTCCGCGCGGACTTGTTCTACCGGCTGAACGTGTTCCCGCTGCGCATCCCCCCGTTGCGCGACCGGCGCGCAGACATTCCGCTGCTGATCGAGCATTTCCTCGACATTTATCGCACGCGGCACGGCCGCCAGGTCACGGGCTTCGACGAGCAGGCGTTGTCGGCGATGCTGAGCTACGATTGGCCGGGCAATGTGCGCGAGCTGGAGAACATCATCGAGCGCGGCGTGATCCTCGGGCGCGACGACGAGCCGCTGAGGCTGCACCACCTGTTTACCAGCGGCGAGAAGCTGGGGGAGCAGCGCTTTCAACTGTCGGCGGACGGCCGGGTGCGCGCGCTCGGCGAAAACGAGCCGGGCGCGGCGCGCGCGGGGGCGGTGGGGGCACTGCTCGACGCGGGCGTGGCGCTGGCCGAGGTGGAGACCGCGATGCTGCGCCAAGCACTGGTGCGCGCGGGCGGAAATCGCTCGGCGGCGGCTCGGCGGGTGGGGCTGTCGCGTGCGCAGTTCAACTATCGGTTGGCGCAGGGCGGGGGCGGCGCGGACGACTGAGCGGCGCGGCGCTGGGGGTTGCGCCCGCGACCTGCAAGCCTCTTTCCAGCGCGCGCGCGAACCGCGATAGCGCGGGCATGGCAAGGCCGCTCCGTCTCGGCGTCAACATCGACCATGTGGCAACGATCCGCAACGCGCGCGGCGGGGCGCATCCCGATCCGGTGCGTGCGGCGCGTATGGCGGCGGACGCGGGGGCGGACGGGATAACCGCGCATCTGCGCGAGGATCGGCGGCACATCACCGATGGGGATATCGCGCGGCTCGCGGCGGAAATCGCGCTGCCGCTCAATCTCGAAATGGCGGCGACGCCCGAGATGCTGGCGATCGCCTTGAAGCACCGGCCGCACGCGGCGTGCATCGTGCCCGAGCGGCGGCTGGAGCGCACGACCGAGGGGGGGCTGGATGCGGCGGGGATGCTCGCGCATCTGGGACCGATGTGCGCCAGGCTGGCCGACGCCGGGGTGCGGGTGAGCCTGTTCGTCGAGCCCGATGCGCGGCAGATCGAGGCCGCGCTGGCACTCGGCGCGCCGGTGATCGAGCTGCACACTGGGGCGTATGCGCATCTGTCCGGGACGGGCCGCGCGACCGAGTTGCTGCGGTTGCGCAGAGCGGCGGCGGACGCCGTCGCGCGGGGGCTGGAAGTGCATGCGGGACATGGGCTGACGTTCGACAATGTCGGGCCGGTTGCCGCCATTGCCGAAGTGGCGGAGCTGAACATCGGGCATTTTCTGATTGGGGAGGCGATCTTCACGGGGTTGGACACGGCGGTGCGCGGGATGCGGGCGGCGATGGACTTCGCGCGGCCGTGACGGTGCTGGGGTTTGGATCGGATATCACCAATATCGACCGGATTGCGGCTGTGCTGGCGCGGCATGGGGGGCGGTTCGAGCGGCGGGTGTTCACGCCCGTGGAGATCGCGCGGGCCGAGCGGCGGCCGCTGTTGCGGGTGGGGAGCTATGCCAAGCGCTGGGCGGCGAAGGAGGCTTGCGCGAAGGCGTTGGGCACGGGGTTTGCGCGCGGGGTGTTCCACCGGGATATGGGGGTGGTCAACCTGCCGGGGGGGCGACCGACGATGATGCTGACGGGGGGGGCGGCGGCGCGGTTGGCGGAGATGGCGGGGCCGGGGGGGGCGGAAATCTGGGTGTCCTTATCCGATGATGCGCCTTTTGCGCTGGCGAGCGTGCTGATCGTGGGGCGGTGAAGTCCATGAAGGTCACGAAGGTCACGAAGAATCGCGTTTTCACGGCGTAACCGGGTTGGCGAAAAGCGCGAATCGGGTCCGCTGCCAACGTCAAAGTATCGCGCAGGCGATCCTACAATGCAAGCAGCATTTCGCGCCCCAGCGTGAAGCCGCTTTCGACCCATGCGGCCTCGGCGGCGCGAAGGCGACGGGCGATTTCGGGGCCGGGGGGGAGGCCCGCCGCGATCAGGTCCGCACCGCTCACGGGAAACCGGGGCGGGGACCAGCCCTCGAGCCGGGCCAAAGCGGCGGGTTCGCCCGCGAGCAGGAGGAGATCGGCGGCGCCATCGATGCCGTGCGTATAAGCGAGCGCGCGGGGATCGGCCCGCAGAGGCACGGCGAGGCGCCGCGCGGTGGCGACGAGGCGTTTGCGATCCGCCGTGGAGAGGCGAAGGCGCAAGGCGAGCGCGTCGAGGAGCGCGGCGTCGGGCGGGAGCAAGGCGGCGAGGCGACGGAGCGCGACGCAGGGTACGCCGGCGGCGGCCTCGTGCGCGATCAGCGCGCGCAGCGGCGCGAGGTCGCGCGCCTGGGGCAGGATGGGCGCGAGGATGCCATGCTCCATCATCACGCCGAGCGTCGGGACCGGATCGGCGGCGCATAGCAGCTTGAGCAATTCGTCGCGCACGCGCTCGCGGCTGAGGGTCATCAGATCGTTGGCGCGCGCGGTGCAGGCGGCAAGCGCGGCGGCATCGGGCGGGCCGTTGGCGAAGCGCGCGTGGAAGCGGAAGAACCTGAGGATGCGCAGGTGATCCTCGGCGATGCGGGTCAAGGGATCGCCGATGAAGCGGACGATGCCGGCGCGGAGATCGGCGAGGCCCTCGTGGTAATCGTGCACCGTGCCGGTGAGCGGATCGGCATAAAGCGCGTTGATCGTGAAATCGCGCCGCGCCGCATCCTCGCGCCAATCGTGCGTGAAGGCGACGGTGGCGTGGCGGCCGTCGGTCGAGGTATCGCGCCGGAGCGTGGTGATCTCGAAGGTGCGGCCATCGGCGAGCGCGGTGAGCGTGCCGTGCGCGAGGCCGGTGGGGATGGGGCGCAGGTTGGCGGCGGCAAGACGGCGCGCGACCTCG
>JBBQJX010000074.1:0-7739 GCA_038326295.1 Sphingomonadales bacterium | reverse complement strand
CTGGCGGGCGACGTGCGCTCAGCCGCTCCGATCGCGGCGGCGGCGGGCGTGCCGATGCTGAGCTTCACCAACGATGCGGCGGTCGCGGGTGGAGGCACTTATGTGCTGGGCTTTCAGCCCACCCAAGCCATCGCGCGCGCGATCGGATTTGCCCGCGCGCGCGGTTTGCAACGCTTCGGCGCACTCGTGCCTGCGGGAATCTACGGCCAGCGCGCGACGACCGCGTTCCTGCGCGCGGTGCAGGCGACCGGTGGCGTGGTGACGGGCATCGCCACCTACACGCGCGACAAGCGCCAGCTCGCCGCCGCCGCGCGCAAGGTCACCAATTACGAGGCGCGCCTCCAGCATGCGGGCGGGGCAAGTGCGTTGCGGCCCGATGGCACGGTCGCGCCCGTGGCGCAGCGCGCGGGGCCGGTGCCGTTCGAGGCGCTTATGATCGCCGACAGCGGGCCGATCGCCGCCGCCTTCGGCCCTGCGCTGGCTCAGTTCGGGGCGGGAGCGGGCAGTGTGCGGCTGCTCGGCACCGAACTCTGGGCGAACGAGCTCGCACTCGGCCGCGCGCCCGGCATGCGCGGCGCGTGGTTCGCCGCCGTGCCCGATGCGCGTTTCGCGAAGATGAGCGCGCGTTACCGGGCGCGATACGGCACGCGACCGTCGCGGCTGGCGAGCCTTGGCTACGATGCGGTGCTGCTGGTACAGACCGGAGCCGCGCGATGGTCCATCGGCAGCCCCTTCCCGCGCGCGGTGCTGTCCGATCGCGGCGGCTTCACCGGCGTGGACGGCGTGTTCCGCTTCACCCCCGGCGGCGTCGCCGAGCGCGCGCTCGAGGTGCGGCAGGTTGGCGCTGCGGGAAGCGCGGTCGTCTCGCCCGCGCCATCGAATCTCGGCGGATGAGCCTTTCCGATCCGCGCCTGTTCGCGCAGCGGCTGGTGGTGCTCGATACCGAGACCACCGGCCTCGATCCGCGCGGCGGGGACAGGGTGGTCGAGATCGGCTGCGTCGAGCTGATCGGCTGCGTGCCGAGCGGCCGCGAGTTCCACTGTTACATCGATCCGCTGCGCGCCATGCCCGCCGGGGCGGAGGCGGTGCACGGGCTATCGGACGCGTTCCTGCGGGGTCACCCGCCGTTTCCCGAGCATGCGCGCGCGCTGCTGGCGTTCCTTGGCGATGCGCCGGTGATCGCACACAACGCGCCGTTCGACATCGGCTTTCTGGACCACGAGTTCGGCCGCTGCGGCCATCCGGTCCTCACGATGGCGCGCGCGATCGACACCATCATGCTCGCGCGCGCGCGTCTGCCGGGGGCCAAGCATTCGCTCGATGCGCTGTGCATGCGCTACGGCATCGATCGCGCCCAGCGCGTCAAGCACGGCGCGCTGATCGATGCGCGGCTGCTGGCGGAGGTCTACATCGAGCTGATCGGCGGGCGACAGATCGGTCTGTCGCTCGGCATCGCGCCCGCGACCGCGCAGCCCGGCGTCGCCGCGCCGCCGCCCCGGCCATTCCACCTCCCGCGCCCCCATGCGCCCACCCCCGCCGAAGCCGCGCGCCACACCGGCTTCCTTGCGAAGATTACCGATCCGCTGTGGCGATTGATCGACAACGAACCCATCTGACCGTAACAGGGTTGTAACCTTGGGGGCCGCAAGGAGACGCCATGAAGATCGCGGTTTCAGGACATCAAATCGAAGCGGGCGAGGCCTTCCGCGATTACGCCACCGCCGAACTGGACGCGCTCAAGGACAAATATTTCAGGAACGCGATATCGGCAACGGTGACGCTCGAACCTGGCCCGCACGGCGCGGGCTTCGTGTGCGAGGCGATGATGCACGTACGCGGAAACGTGATCCTGAAGGGCGGCGGACGGGGGCCACGCGCGCAGGCCGCGTTCGATGGCGCGCTCGCGAAAATCGACAAGCAGCTGCGCCGCCACGTGCGCCGCCTGCACGATCATGACGGGCCGGGCGCGGAGGAGCGCGTGGCGATGGACGCGGGCTACACCGTCCTCGCGCCGCCGCCCGCCGAGGACGAGGCCGAGCCTGCGCCCGGCCCGCTGGTGATCGCCGAGGCGGCGGTGGACGTGCCTCGCGCCAGTGTGGCGGACGCGGTCTGGATGCTCGATCTGCGCAACACCGGCGCGCTCCTGTTCGTGAACACGAACACCGGCGTCCACAACATGGTCTACCGGCGCGAGGACGGGAATATCGGCTGGGTGGAGCCGGGCAAGCGGGGAAGCGCCTGAACGCCGCGCGACTTGCTCCGCAATGGGCGTTCTCTCCCGCGATCCCGTATAGTCAAGGCGTGCTTCCCATGTTGGTCACCGATCTGCTCGGCCCCGGTGCGATCCTTTCGCGCGTCCGGGTGGCGGACAAGCGAGCACTGTTCGCGCTTCTGGCCGAACACGCGGAGCACATTGTCGGCGTGCCAGCAGCCACCATCGCCGCCGTAGTCCTCGCGCGCGAGGCCGAGGGGACGACGGGGTTCGGCGGCGGCGTAGCGCTGCCCCATGCGCGGCTGGACGTGCTTGCCCACCCGGTAGGCCTGTTCGCGCAACTCGAGACGGGGATCGATTATGACGCGCTCGATGGCGCGCCGGTCGATCTGGTTTTCCTTTTGCTCTCACCGCCAGTCGGCTCGGCGGAGCATCTGAAAGCGCTCGCGAGTGCGAGCCGGATGCTGCGCGACCGCGCCTTGACCGCGAGGCTGCGCGGGGCTGGCGACGCCGATCTGCTTTACGCACTTCTCGCCCCTTCGCCGCACAGCCACGCCGCGTAACGATGGGCGCGCTGCCGCGCCTGGCAACCTATATGTGGGTCGGCGCCCTGATGCGGCGCGCCGAGGCAGCGGGCGCGTTTGCAACGGTGCTGCGCAAGGGTGATCCCGTTGCGGGCGCGGTGATCCTGATCGCGCGTGCGCGCGACGGGCGGATGACAGCGTGGTCACGCGCGATCCACGGCGACAAGGCCGTGTGGACGATTGCGCAAGAGGCCGGGCCGGACGAGACGACCAGGATCGATCGCTGGCTCGATCGGCAAGCCGGTTACGACCCGGATATGTGGTCGATCGAACTGGTGACCGAGGAAATCCAACCGTTCGTCGCGGAAACGTCACATACGGTTTGACCGCGTACGAACAGCACAGTCACAGCGAAAGCACAGAACGCAGATCGCGCGGCCTCTGTTCCGGTTTCGGGCCATGCGATCGAGTCGATAGTCGGCGGTTCCGAAGTTTCAGGGCAAACATCGCCCGGCGGACCCTCTTGCAATCGCACGAGAAGAGTTTGAGTGCATGGTGGTTTCGGTTCGCGCGGCAGGGGTTGCGTGCCTTGGTTTGATCGCTCTGACGGCGGCAGCTTCGCCTCCCATCGCAAGCGATCCCACACTCTCCCCCGATAGCGCGCAGATCGCGACCGCCCCGGCCAACCAGCCGCCCGCCTATTTCGTCCTGACCGATCGCGCTGAGGCCGCTCCGCAAGCCGTTGCTGCCAGCGACGCCCCTGTCGAGACAGCGGTCGATGCGCTCCCCACCGCCGATACCGATGCCATGGGCGCAGACGCCCGTTGCCTCGCGGTCGCGGTCTATTACGAATCGCGTGGCGAGCCGCTCGCGGGCCAGCTTGCGGTCGCCAATGTGATCCTCAACCGCGCGCGCTCGGGCCGCTTTGCCGATACGCCCTGCGGCGTCGTGCGCCAGCCCGGCCAGTTCAGCTTTGCACGCCGCAGCTTCGCGCCCCCCGCCAATGCGGACTGGAAGAAGGCGGTTTCGGTTGCACAAGCGGCGATGGCGGGCAGCGGCGGCGATCGAGCGCGCGGCGCGCTCTATTTCCACGCGAGCTACGTCTCGCCGGGCTGGGCACGCGCCGAGGTGGCCACGATCGGCCATCATATCTTCTACCGCTAGGCTTGTCCGTTCGCCTCCTGTTCCGCTAACCTCGCGGCGGTGAACGCTCTTCTCGAAACCTTCACCGCCGCCGATGTGTCGCGCGGCGTCTGCCGCTGGTTCCACGCACTCGGCTGGGCGGCGCAGCGCGAGGCGACGCTGCCCAACGGCAGGCGTGCCGACGTGCAGGCGGTCGGCCCCTGCGGACGCATCGCCATCGTCGAGATCAAGATCAGCCTGGCGGACCTGCGCGGCGACGCGAAATGGCCCGATTACCTGCCGTGGTGCGATCGCTTCTACTGGGCGGTGCCGCCGGGTTTTCCACTGAGCCCCTTCGACGACGAGGCACGCGGGCCGGGGTTGGCCGGGCTGCTGATCGCGGATGCGTTCGAGGGCGCGCTGCTGCGCGAACCCGCCGAGGCCAGGCTCGCCGCCGCGCGCCGCAAAGCGGAGACGCTGCGCTTCGCCCTGCGCGCCGGGGCGCGGCTGATGACGCTCGCCGATCCGGTGCTGGGTGAGCGCGCGTTATAGCGCCGCTCCGCTTGGCCCCCCCTCACCCTCGCTCCCTGCGGTCGCATTTCCCTCTCCCGCTGCGCGGGAGAGGGACAGGCCGAAGGCCAGGGTGAGGGAGGGGCCATGCGGCGCATCCTTGGCAGCCGCCTCAAGCCCTCGGATGCGCGTGCGCGTAAATGTCGATCAGGCGCGCGGCGTCCACCTCGGTGTAGATTTGGGTGGAGGACAGGCTCGCATGCCCGAGCAGCTCCTGGATCGCGCGCAGGTCCGCGCCGCGCGCAAGCAGGTGGCTGGCGAAACTGTGGCGGAGCGCATGCGGGGTGGCGGAGGGGGGCAGTCCCAGCGCGGCGCGCACGCGGCGCATCGCGAGCCGCACCTGACCCGATTCGAGCGCGCCGCCGCGCACGCCGCGAAACAGCGGCTCGGCCCGCGTCAGCGGCCACGGGCACAGCCGGGCATACGCCGCCAGCCCGTCCTGCACTGCGGGCAGCAGCGGCACGATCCGCGTGCGCCCGCGCTTGCCGGTCACGCGCAGGCTGTCCCCCGCCGGCAGCGCCGCGCCCTTCAGCCCCAGCGCTTCGGCCACGCGCATCCCGCAGCCGTACAACAGCAGTGCGATCGCCGCGTCGCGCGCCCCCACCCACGGCAGCAACGCCCCTTCCTCCATCGCACCCGAAACCCGCGCCGCATCGGGCATGGTCAGCGGCCGCGGCGCGCGGCGCGGCACGCGCGGCGGTTTCAGTGCCGCCAGGGCTCCGCACTCCACCCCCGCATTGGTCGCCGCCCAGCCCATATAGTCCCGGATAGCCGCCACATCGCGCGCGATCGTCGCCTGCTCCGCCCCGCCCGCGCGCCGCATCGCCAGGAACGCGCGGAAATCGGTGCGCTCCAGCCCTGCCAGTGCGGCGGCATCGGGCGCACCCCCCAGATGGCCACCCAGAAATGCCAGGAACTGGCCCACGCTCGTTGCATAGGCGCGCACCGTGTGCGGCGATCTCCGCAGGCCATGTTCCAGCCACGCCAGCCAGCGCGCCATCAGCGCGGCGGCGCTATCGCGTTCAAGCCCAGAAACGCGCAATCTCGGCCAATGGCTTCTTGATCGCCGCGTGCGCGGGGATCGTCGCGTCCGCCGACGGGTAGCCGCACACCATCAGCAGATATGGCTTCTCGCTCGCCGGGCGTTCGCAGATTTCGTTCAGGAAGTTCATCGGGTTGGGCGTGTGCGTCAGCGTCGCCACACCCGCGCGGTGCAGTGCTGCGATGAGGAACCCCGTCGCGATACCGACGCTTTCGTTGATGTAATAGTTCTTGCGCTCCTCGCCCGCGCGCACGCCGCCGCGCCGCTGCGCGAAGATCGCGATCAGCCACGGCGCGGTTTCCAGATACGCCTTGTCCGCATCGGTCCCCAACGGCGCGAGCGCATCGAGCCATTCGTCCGCCGCCTTGCCCGCGTAAAACGCGCGCTCCTCGGTCTCGGTCGCTTCGCGGATGCGTGCCTTGATCGCGGGATCGGCGATCGCGGCGAAGAACCACGGCTGGTGATTGGCCCCCGAAGGCGCGGTCCCCGCCGCCGCGATGCACGCCGCGATCACTTCGCGAGGGACGGGATCGGGCGCGAACATCCGGCAGGTGTGCCGCCGCGCGAGTTCGTCACGGAATGCGTCGGCGCGCGCCACCATCTCGTGCGCCGCCACCCGCTCGAAATCGGGGAACGCGACCTGTTCGTGCGCGCGCACTTACGCCAGTTCGGCCAGCATATGCTCGGCGGAAGACACGCCGAACGCGCCCGGCTCCTCGACGAACAGCTTGGCGAGCGTGCCATCCTTGACCAGCATCGCATAGCGCTGCCCGCGCTTGCCCATGCCAAAGCGGCTGCCGTCCATCGTCAGCCCCAGCATTTCGGCGTAATCGCCGTTGCCGTCGGCCAGCATCGTCACCTTGCCGTCGGCGTGCGCGGACTTGCCCCACGCGCCCATCACGAACGCATCGTTGACCGCGATGCAGACGATCTCGTCGACGCCATGTTCGGCGAATGCGGCTGCGCGCTCGACATAGCCGGGCAGATGCCGTGCCGAACAGGTCGGCGTGAACGCGCCCGGCACGCTGAACACCACCACGGTGCGGCCCTTGAACAGCGCGTCGGTGGTGACCGGCTGCGGCCCGTCGTCGGTCGCCTTCATCAGCGTGGCGGAGGGAAGCGTATCGCCAACCTTGATCGTCATGGGTCCGGGCTCCAATTGGGTTTGCCCGGGCGTTACGCCGCGCCGCCCGGCCCGTCCACCCTGTTGCCGCCCGCCGCTCGCGCGACTAGCTTCGTGTCCGTGCCAGATCCGCGCTTCTTCTCGGGGCAGCTGCTCCTCGCCCTACCGGGCATCGGCGATCCCCGGTTCGAGCGCGCGGTGATCGCGATGTGCGTGCACGACGAGGGCGGCGCACTCGGCATCGGGCTGGGGTCGGTGCATCAGGGCATGAGCGTACGCCGACTGATGGCCGGGATCGATCTCGATCCGGGCAGCACGCCCGAAGACGCGATGGTCCACAGGGGCGGACCGGTCGAGCCGCAACGTGGCTTCGTGCTGCACAGCCAGGATTATGCGGGCGCGGGCACGCTCGCGGTTGGCGATCTGTGGGCGCTCTCGGCGAGCCTCGATGTGCTCAAGGCCATCGCGGGCGGGCGCGGCCCCTCGCGCTGGCTGATGGCGCTCGGCTATGCGGGCTGGGGGCCGGGGCAGCTCGATGGCGAGCTTCGGCGGCACGGCTGGTTGACGCTCGACGGCGCGGGGGCCGGGCCGCTGCTGTACGAGACCCCGGCCGAGGAGCGCTGGCCGCGCGCGTTTGCGCAAATCGGCGTGGACGTCGCGCATTTGTCGGCAGGCGCGGGCCGCGCTTGAGCCGAGCCGGGCGGCTGCCGACGATCTGGCTGTTCACCGACGAACGGCAGGGCGATGGGCTGTGGCGCGCGCTCGAACGGCTGCCGCGCGGCGCGGGCGTGATCCTGCGCCACCACGCTGCCCCGGATCGCGCGTCGCTCGGCGCGCGCATCGCCGCGATGGCGCGGCGGCGGGGCCTGGTGCTGCTGGTGGCCGACGATCCCCGCCTCGCGCGCAAGTTGCGCGCCAAAGGGCTGCACCGGAGCATAACGACAACATCGATCCACTGGTTTGGCCGGATGCAGACCGCCGTCGCGCACACCCTTCCCGAACTTCGCGCCGCCGAGCATGCGGGAGCAGCACTGGTATTTGTTTCTCCCGTTCACCCCACGCGCACCCACCCCGGCGCGCGCCCCCGCGGCCCCGTGCGCGTAGGCCGGCGCCCGCGCCCCCCGCGGGGGCCCGGGGCGGGCCGCG
>JBBQJX010000073.1:0-7798 GCA_038326295.1 Sphingomonadales bacterium | reverse complement strand
GGCTGTCGGCGGCGGCGAGCGCGCGGGCGGTCGCGGCACCGAGCGGGCCGAGCAGGCGCGGGCCGAGCGCGCGCGCGTCGATCGTCTGGGGTACGACCTGCGCGATGCGCTGCGCGACCTCGACCCGGCGCACAAGCGCGTCCGGACCCGCCCAGGTGCCGCTGGTATCGGTCCAGCCGGCGGGGGAGCCGGGACGCCAGATCGGCTGGCCGAGCTCGATGAGCGCGCCGACGATGCCCTTGTCGGCGGTGGTTGCCCCGACCGCGCGCATCGCGGAGATCGCCCAGTCCCACGGCGACTTGAACTTGGCCGGGGCGGGGGCCCAGGCCTCGGGGCTTTCGACGAGCGCGCGGTACACGGTTGGCAGATCGCCTTGCGAGCGTTGGAAGGCGGCAGCGAGGCGCGCGACGGCGGCAGGCGGCGGATCGTCCGCGATGAAGTGGCGTGCGAGTTTGGTGGCGATGTGCGTGGCGGTCTCGGGACGGCGCGCGAGATCGGTCAGGATGGCGCGCGCCTGGCCCTCGCCGGGCTGATCGTAGCGGCGACCGAGCACGGTGCGGGGGCCGGGTTCGTGCATGGCGGGGCGGAACAGGAAGCGGCCGGGCACGTCCGCATCGCTCACGAGGCGGCGGGGCACGCCGCGCGCGAAGCCGCCCACGGTCCAGCCGGTCAGCGCGCGCGCGAGTTCGGTCACGTCCGCCTGCGTGTAGCCCGTTCGCACGCCGAGCGAATGGAGTTCGAGCGCCTCGCGCGCGAGGTTCTCGTTCAGGCCGAGCGTGCGGCCCCGGAGCGCGGCCATGCGCGCGGCGGGCGCGTTCGGCCCGATCGACTGCGCCTGATCGAGATAGAGCAGCATCGCGGGATGGCGCATGACGGCGAGCCACATGTCGGTAAAGCTGCGCGCGAGGTTGGGACGGATCGCCTCGAACTCGAGCAGACCCGCCAGACCGATCGTGACCTGCTTGTCGGCGGACACCGCAAAATGGTTCGCCCAGAAGTGCGCGAGGCGCTCGGCAAACGGCGCAGGCGCGGTGAGCGCGGAGACGATGCGCGCGCTCGATTGCGCCAGATAGCCCTGGCGCAGGAAGCCGCGACTGGCCTTTTTTGCGATCGCAGCCTGCTCGCCGCTTGCCTTGGCGGCACGGATCGCCTCGCGGTACTTTGCGAGTTCGGCGATCATCGCGGCGCTGGTCCCCGCCTGCGCCAGCGCGGGCGGCGCGGGATCGAAGCGGGCGAACTGCCCGATGAGCCACTGGCGCGGATCGGCGGGCGGTGCATCGGCGGGGGTGGCGCCAAGGCCGAAGCGGTTGAGCGCGATCCAGCCGCGAGCGGTCATTGGGGCAAGCCTTACGCAACTGGGAACGCAGGAGACTACGCACGCCATCCTCCCTCCCCCTTGCGGGGCGGGGAACGGTGTCGGCTTACCGCCGCCCGACCCAGCTGGCGGCCCAGCCGGTGGCAAGGGCCATCGCGACGGCGGCGAGCCCGTACCAGAAGCCGTGGGCGGCGGCGAAGCGGCTCACACCCGCTTCGAAGCCGGTTTTCTCGACATCGAGGCTGCGCGTGACGGTGGCGACGACCTGGCCCTCCTCGATCAGGTGGACCGCGACCGAGTATCGCCCCGTGGGCGCGGCCGAAGGCACGAGCAGTCGCGCGCGGTAGAGAATGTTCTCGGTCACGCGCACGCCATGCTCGTCCTGCCGGTAAAGTTTGGCGCGGCGGCGCAGATCGCGCAGGCCGACCGCGAAGCTGCCTGCATCGGACGCATTGTCGATCGGCGAAAGCGCAAGATTGGGGAGGCCGATTTCCCACAACGCCGCCGTGCGCGGATCGAGCAGCTCGTTCACCGGCCGCGAGGTGGCGACCGCGACGAAGCTCGGCACCGTCTGGAACACCGCCGAGGCGGCGTTGATCCAGATGCCCATCCGGCGCTCCTTGCGGCGCACCACGATCGCCCGGTCGGGGCCCCGCGCGACGATCGCGATGCGCGGTTCGTCGGTGGGAAGCGTACCGCGCGGATACTGGACCGCGCCATAGACGAGAAGTTCGGCACCATCGAAACCGTAGGAAATATCCACGCGCGGCTGGCTCAAGTCGGCGAACAGCCGCGGGCCGGGGGCGGCCATAGCGGGGGCGGCCGCAAGCAGGAGAACGAGGGCGGCCTTCATGCCGGCCCGACCGAGAAGATCTCGCCCGGCCGGTAGGTGAGCTGCAGCGCGAGGCGTAGCCCGAAGGCGAGCACGACGAGTGCCAGCGCGAGGCGGAGCTTCTCGGCGGGCAGGCGTCGCGCGGCGGATGCGCCATACTGCGCGCCTACCACGCCGCCGACCAGCAACAGGGCTGCGAGCACGATATCGACCGTCTTCGACTGGGTGGCGTGGAGGAGCGTGGCGGCGGCGGTGACGAAGATGATCTGGAAAAGCGAGGTGCCGACCACGACCGAAGCGGCCATGCCGAGCAGGTAGATCATGGCCGGGACCATGATGAAGCCGCCGCCGATGCCCATGATGACGGTGAGGATGCCAACCAGCAACCCGAGACCGAAGGGAGCGAGCGGCGAGATGTAGAGGCCCGAGCGGTAGAAGCGCATCCGCCAGGGGAGTGCTGCGACGTAGCGGTTGTGGCGGCGCGGCGCGGCGCGCGGACTTGGCCCGGGGCGGAGTGCGCGCAGCGAATCGCGCAGCATCAGCCCGCCGATCGAGAGCAGCATGATGACGTAAACGATGCTGATGACGGTATCGATCTGGCCCACGGATTGCAGCAGTTCGAACAGGAAACTGCCCGCGACCGAGCCGACGAGGCCGCCCGCAACCATGACCGCACCCATTTTGAAATCCACGCCCCGGCGGCGCGCGTGCGCGAGCACGCCCGACACGCTCGCGCCGGTGATCTGCGTGGCCGACGACGCGACCGCGACGGCGGGGGGCACGCCGTAGAAGATCAGCAGCGGCGTGGTGAGGAAGCCCCCGCCCACGCCGAGCATGCCTGAAAGGAACCCCACGCCCGCGCCGAGCATCACGATGACGAGCGCGTTGACCGACATGCCTGCGATGGGAAGGTAGACGTCCACCGGGATGGGCTTAGACCCGGGCGCGCGAGAAGGCCAAGAGCGCCGGTACGCAGTGCGGCGCCGCTGTCCCCCGCAATACTGACATGCCGAAATGTCGCAGTTGCAGCGTGGCAACAGGGCGGGGCTGTTGCGACGACGCGACATCGCGCTGCGTTGACGATCGGGCTCCCGGAAACGCCATTCGCGTTTCCTGTTCGTCTTACGGTTCCGCTGGAGGAAATCTCATGCGTTCCAATATTGCGCGTTCCGCGCTTCTCGCCTCCACCTTGCTCGCGGGCGGCCTTGCGGCCTGTCCTGCCGGTGCCCAGTCCACCACCGCTGTTCCCGCGCCCGCCGCCGCGCCCGACGACGTCCCCGAGATCGTGGTCACCGGCACGCTGTTCCGGCGCAAGAACATCGAGACCGCCTCGCCCGTGGTCGTGGTGACCGCGCTCGAACTCCAGCAGCGCGGTATCGTGACGGTCGCGGATGCGCTCCAGACGCTCACGTCGAACAACGCAGGTTCGCTACCCACCGCGTTCTCGGCGAACGGTGCGTTTGCCAACGGCGCTTCGGGCGCGTCGCTGCGCGGCCTCACCACCGATTCGACGCTGGTGCTCTTCGATGGCCTGCGCGCGGCCTATTACCCGCTTGCCGATGATGGCGCGCGCAACTTCGTCGATCTGAACACGATTCCCAATTCGATCGTCGAGCGCGTCGAGGTGCTGCAGGACGGCGCTTCTTCCACCTACGGCGCGGACGCGGTGGCGGGCGTGATCAACGTGATCGTGCGCAAGCAGATCAAGGGTTTCGAGGGCACCGCCGAATCGGGCATTTCCAGCCGGGGTGACGCCCCCGAGCAGCGCTTCACGCTGACCTACGGCTACGGCGATCTCTCGACCAACGGCTTTAACATCTACGCCAATGCCGAGTATCAGCACGACGAACTGCTGTTCAACAGCCAGCGCGGCTTCCCGTTCAACACCGCCAACCTCTCCTCGATCAGCACGATCGGACCCGACGGAACGCGCGTCTATGGCAATAACGGCAATTCCAACGGCATCCAGGGCGATGGCAGCTTCCCAGGCGGCAATCCGGCTGCGACAGGTGTGGCGGTCGTGCGCGCCGCGACGGCGGACGGCGGGCTGATTCCTGATGGCACGTTCCAGGAAGACGGCTCACCCAATACGTTCCCCGGCACGTTCCGCCTGCTCAACCAGGCGGCCGGGTGCCGGGGGCTGAAGGCGAACAATATCGGGCTGCAGGCCGATGGCACGAATTACGGTACGCTTTGCGAGCAGGACAATGTGGCGCGCTATGGCGTGATCCAGCCCTCGATCACGCGCTTGGGCGGCACGCTGCACGCGACGGTGAATGTCGGCGCGAATGCGCAGGCCTATGCGATGTTCAACTATTATCAGGATAAGGTGGCGTATCCGCAACTGCCCGCGAACATTCGCACGCAGACCAACAGCGGTGATTTCAGCACAACCGAACTGGTGCTGCCGATCACGCTCACCAACGGCCAGCTCAATCCCAACAACCCTTATGCGACGCAGGGGCAGTATGCGCGGATATTCTATCGGTTTGCCGACATTGCATCCACGAGCGAGACGCTGAGCAAGACCTATCGCGGTGCGATCGGCATCAACGGCAAGGTCGGCGACGAATGGAGCTATTCGGCGGATGCAACCGGCATGGCGACCGATCTGCGCACGACGGTTACGGGCATTCCCTATTTCGCCAATGTGCTGAGCGCGGTGGCGGATGGCTCGTACAACTTCGTCAATCCGGAATTGAACAGCGAGGCGGTTCGTAATTTTATCGCGCCCACCAACGTCAATAACAACTCGTCCAAACTGTATCAGGGCCAGGCACAGATCGCGAAGGCGCTGTTCCGGCTGCCGGGCGGGCGCGTGCAAGTCGCGGTGGGGGGATCGGTGCGGTACGAGGAGATCAATGCGCCGAGCGCCAATCCGGCGAACCCGCTGCCCGATCCGTCGCAGCAATTTTATCCGCTGATAAACGGCTTCGGCGCGAAAGGCTCGCGCTACGTCTATTCGGGTTTCTACGAAGTGAAGATCCCCGCGTTCGATCAGCTTGAGCTGAGCGCTTCGGGGCGGTACGATAATTACTCGACCGGTTACGATCGCTTCAGCCCCAAGTTCGGCGCGATTTTTCGCCCATCGAAGAAACTGACGTTCCGCGGCACCTTCTCGAAAGGCTTTCGCACGCCGAGCTTTGCCGAGACTGGGGCATTGCCGACCACCGGCTTCGTCACGGTGACAGCCGGGGACGGGAATGCGGCTTTCGAGGCCGCGCATACCTCGCCGAGCGGGACGCAGAGCCAGTATCTCCAGCCTTACGGCCTGGGTTTGACCACGTCAGGCACGCCGACGCTCAAGCCCGAAATCTCGACCAACTGGACCGCAGGCACGATCATCAAGCCCACGCGCTGGCTGACGATCACCGGCGAATACTACAACATCTCGAAGAAGGATGTTATCACCGGCGCGGATTACAGCACCGCAGTCGCCGCCTATTACGCAGGCACCCCGATCCCGACGGGCTTCACCATCACGCAGGACATTCCCGATCCGCAGTTCCCCAATGCGCAGCGCCGCATCTTTGCGGTCGGCTACGGCTTCGTGAACGGCAATTCGCAGCTGACCGATGGTGTGGATTTCGGAATCAGCGCCAACATCAAGCTGCCCCGTGGCATCAAGCTGACAAGCTCGGGCAACGCGACCTATATCTTCCGCCTTAACCAGACGGTCGGCGGCGAGACGCAGCGTTACGCCGGTACGCTCGGCCCGTTCGCGATCACGTCCGCCTCGGGTACGCCGCAGTGGCGTGCCACATGGCAGAACACGATCGAAACGGGGCCGCTGACCGTGACCTCCGCCGCTTATTATACGAGCGGCTATCGTGGCACGGCCGACGATTTCTCGGGCGCGGGAACGTCCGGAGACTGCGCCAACGCGATCGCCACCTATGCGGGGGGCGGCGGCGTGCCGCTGCGCTGCAACGTGCGCGATTTCGTGCAGTTCGATTTCACCGGATCGATCAAGGCGGGCGAGCGCGCCACCTTCTACCTGAACCTGCTCAACGCCTTCGACGCCAAGCCGCCCTTCGATCCCAACACTTATGGCGGCAACAACTACAACCCCGCCTTCGCGCAGGGCGGCATCGTGGGCCGCTATATCCGCGCGGGCGTGACGGTGAAGTACTGAGCCACGGGCGCGCGCGGGCTGGACAGCGATTGCCCGCGCGCATATTCACGGGCGCTCCGAGGCGTGGGCGCGTAGCTCAGTGGTAGAGCACTGTGTTCACACCGCAGGGGTCGCTGGTTCGATACCAGCCGCGCCCACCACGCTTCGGCTGACCCTACGCCAGTTGCCATCCGCGTCGTGTCCAGCCAGAGCCGGGACATGGGAAAGAGCCGGATGACGGGGATGGCGAAAAAATTCATGCTGTTTTTCGCGGCGCTGCTGGCGCTGGGCGCGTCCTCGGCACGGGCGGCGAATGCCGGGCACACGGTGAGCGTGTTCGCCGCCGCCTCGCTCACCAACGCACTGCAGGAGGCGGGCAAGGCATACACTGTAAAGACCGGCGTTGGCGTGACGTATAATTTCGCGTCGAGCGCGCTGCTCGCGCGCCAGATCGAGGCGGGCGCGGCGGCGGACCTGTTCGTCTCGGCGGACGTAAAATGGATGGACCACGCGTTGGAGGCGGGCGTGGTGGATCCGGCCAGCCGCCACGATCTGCTGCGCGGGCGGCTCGCGCTGATCGCACCTGCGGACAGCAAGGTGGCGCTGAGGATCGCGCCCGGCTTCGCGCTGGCGGCGGCGCTGGGCGCGGATGGGCGGCTGGCGGTGGGCGATCCTGCCTCTGTCCCGGCGGGCATGTATGCGCAGGCCGCGCTGGAAAAGCTCGGCGTGTGGGCGAGCGTGGCAGACCGGCTCGCGCGCGCGGAGAATGTGCGCGTCGCGCTCGCATATGTGGCGCGCCACGAAGCACCGCTGGGTATCGTGTACGTGACCGACGCGAAGGTCGAGCCGGGCGTTCGTATCGTCGGACTGTTCCCGGGGGGCAGCCATCCGCCGATCGTGTATCCGGTCGCGCTGACGCGCACCGCCGGGAAGGACGCGCGCGCGTTCGACAGCTGGTTGTGCGGGCGTGAGCCGGCCGCGATCTTCGCGCGCTACGGCTTCCTGCCGCCCGCGCGCTGACGCGGGACATGGGGTTGAGCGCCGGGGAGTGGGGCGCGGTCCGGCTAAGCCTTGCGGTCGCGGCGCGTGTCGTGCTGTTCGGGCTGCCGCTGGCCGCGCTGGCCGCGCTGCTGATCGCACGCACGCGCTTTCCGGGGCGCGCGCTTCTCGATGCGCTGCTGCACGCACCGTTGATCCTGCCGCCGGTCGCGGTCGGCTTCGCGCTGCTTCTGCTCTTCGGCGTCGATGGGCCGCTCGGCCACCTGCTGGCGCGCGCGGGCGTGCGGCTGGTGTTCACGCAGGCCGGGGCGGCGCTCGCGGCGGGAACGATGGCGTTCCCGCTGATGCTGCGTGCGGTGCGCCAGGCGCTGGACGCGGTGGACGGCGGGCTGGAGGACGCCGCGCGCACGCTCGGCGCGGGGCCGTGGGACCGGCTGTGCACGATCGTGCTGCCGCTCGCCGCGCCGGGGCTGCTGGCGGCCGCGATCGTCGGGTTCGCGGCGTCGCTCGGTGAGTTCGGCGCGGTGATTACGTTCGC
>JBBQJX010000072.1:0-7873 GCA_038326295.1 Sphingomonadales bacterium | reverse complement strand
AAGGAGCCGGAGCGGACGGGGGGCGAGGCCCCCTCCGCCCCCTGCGGGGGCACCTCCCCGGCTTCGCGGGAGAGGCGAGCGTCCGTCCTCTCCCGCGAAGCGGGGGAGGTGTCGGCGGAGCCGACGGAGGGGGCTTCGTCGTCCCTCACCGCGAGGGGGTGCCCGCCATCACGGGGGCGACGACGGTGCCGGGGCGCGCCTTCTGCAGGCCGACGACGATGATCTTTTCGCCCGCGCCGAGGCCGGAGAGGACGACCCACCGGTTCTGCACGAGTGGGCCGAGCGTGATCTGGCGCGGGGCGACGCGGTTGCCAGGGCCGAGCATGAGGACGCTCGCGCCCTCGGGCTTGAGGACGACCGCGCTCTGGGGGACGGTGATGGCATCCGAGGTGACGCCCGCTTCGACACGCGCACGGACGAATTCGCCGGGCAGCAGGATGCGGCGCGGATTGGGGAACTGCGCGCGCAGCGACACGCCGCCGGTGGCCGGATCGACCGACAGATCGAGGAAATCGAGGCGACCCGGGAACTCGTAGGGCTTGCCGTCCTCGAGCGTCAGCGTGACGCGGGTTTTGGCGAGGCCGAGTGTGTGGACATCGCCGCGATCGATCGCGCGGCGCAGCGCCAGGAGCTCGGCATTCGACTGGCTGAAGTTCACATAGATGGGATCGAGCTGATCGATCGTGGTGAGCAGCGTGGCGGCGGTGGACGAGGCAAGCGCCCCCTCGGTGACCTGGCTGCGCCCCGCGCGCCCCGCGATTGGCGCGGTGACGGTGGCGTAGCCGAGGTTGAGCCGCGCCTGCTCGCCCTGCGCCGAGGCCGAGCGCACGTCGGCTTCGGCTTGAGCGAGCTTGGCGATCGCGGCGTCGAATTCCTGGCGGCTGATCGCGTTCTCGGCGACGAGCGGCCGGAACCGGTCGACATCTTGCCTGGCGTTCAGCGCAATGGCCCGCGCGCGGCCGAGCGCGCCGGTGGCGGCATCGAACGTGGCCTTGAGCGGCAGCGGATCGATCCGGTAGAGGATCTGCCCCGCGCGCACGTCCGAACCTTCGCGGTAGAGGCGGCGCTCGACGATGCCCGTCACGCGCGCGCGCACCTCGGCGGTGCGCACGGCGGCGACGCGGCCGGGGAATTCGAGGATGTTGGGGGTGGCTGCGGACTGGACGGCTTCGAGGATCACCTGCGGCGGCGGCGACGTGGCAGCGCTGCCCACCGGAGCGCTGCCTGGCGTAGCGCGATCGCACGCGGCAGCGATCAAAAGCAGGGGCAGGATGGCGATGGAAAAACGGACGGCCATGGGGGGCAAACATCCTCACGGGATCGGCGGCGGCGACCCAAGGGCGTTAGAGGCGGGGCGACCGGGGTGTCAAACGCCCTCGCGCCGATGCGACACCATGCGAAAGCGGTTGACTTGAGCAATGAATGGGCGGAATTTCCGGATGGCGCAGGGGTAACCGCAATGGGTGATCTGCCAAGCATAGACGTACTGAAATACGGTCCGCTCGGACTGGCACTGGCGTGCGTTCTGGCGTTCACACTCACACTTCGCGGTTTCAACGCGCTCGTCTCCGATCCCAATGCGTCCGCCGAGAAATTTCAGAGCGCGCAGCGGCTCAACTATGGCGCGATGGCGGTGTTTTCGGTGGTGGGGCTGGTCGGCCTGTGGCTGACGTGGGTGGAGTTCAACGGCAACCAGATCCGGGTCGCGCAGATCGTGGTCGACCCGTGGGCGGAGACGGACATCCCCAACGCGCAGCGGCCGATCATCCACGTTTGCAATACCAGTTACCAGGGTGGGCGCGTGATCAAGATCGCCTGCAAGTCCGGGGAGGACAAGGATGTGGACATCGATTACCGGCCGTACATCGAGCATGTGCGCCAGCAGGCGGTGGAGCAGGCAATCCAGACCAGGCAGGGCCTGGTACGCCCGAGCGTCGATGAGCCCGCGATCTAGCGCGGCGCTGCTGGCGGTCGCGCTCGTGCTGGGCGCGGGGGGCGCGGCGTGCGCGCAGCCGAAATCGCCCGAGCTGGAGCGCGCCAAGGCGCTGCGCGACAGCGATCCGGATTGCGCTGAGGCGATCGTGCGCGGCGTACTGGCGCGCAGCCCGAACGATTATTTCGCTCTCTACCATCTGGGCCTGATCATCTACGGGCGCGGTGCGCGTGCGCCCGAAGGTCCGGATCGGCTGACCCAGTATCGCAGCGCCGCAGCGTATCTGGAGAAGGCTCGCGCGGTGCGTCCGGTGCATGGGGCGGCGGATGCCACGATCTTCAACACGCTGGGCGTGATCTATCTCGCGGCCGGCGACCTTGGCCGCGCGCAGGCGAGCTTCGACGAGGGCTTGCGCAACCAGTCCATGCTGAGCCCCGGCTCACGCGCCAAATTGTACAGCAATATCGGATATCTGAAAACGCTGCAGGGCAAGTACGCAGAAGCGCTCCCGGCGCTGCAGCAGGCATCGACGCTCGGCAATGCCGACGCGCGGACCAACCTCGGGCGGGTGCGCGTCCAGCAGCAGTTCCAGCAGCAGATGCAGATGCAGAAACAGGTGCCGACGAAACAGCAGGCCACGCCGAGATGAGGCGTGAACCGCGATGATCGATGGCGCGCATGTGATACTGTATTCTGCGGACGCGGTGGCGGACCGCGCGTTCTACCGCGACGTGCTGGGGTTGCCCGCCGCCGATGCGGGCGGCGGGTGGCTCGTGTTCGCAGTGCCGCCGACCGAGATGGGCATCCACCCGGCGGCGACGGGCGGGACGGCGGAGTTTTATCTGACCACGCCCGACGTCGTGGCGTTCGTCGACATGGTGCAGGCACACGGCGTGGCGACGACCGCGATCGCCGACGAGGGCTGGGGGCTGGCAACGCGCGTGACGATGCCGAGCGGAGCCATGCTGGGCGTGTATCAGCCCAGGCATGTTCACGCGCGTTGACGCAGGCTGAACTATGCGGCTAACACACCCGGAATAATTTAGGAGACACACATCCATGCGCCTCGTCCTCGCCGCCGCCCTGCTGCTCGCCTCCGCTCCGGCCGCCCTCGCACAGGCGACCGCGCCTGGGATCGCCACCGCGCCCGCACGCTCGCCCGCGCTGGCGAAGATTTTTGCGGATTCCGACGAAGCGCAGCTGAAGCGCAATCCGATCTCGGGACTGTTCCGGGGCGACCTGCGCTATGCGGACCAGTTCGGGGATTATCTGAGCGATGCATCGATCGCTGCGAACCGCGCGGCGGCCGATGCCGATCTGGCGGCGCTGAAGCGCATCGACCGCGCCTCGCTCTCGCCCGCCGACAAGGTGAGCTACGATGTGTTCAGGTTCCAGACCGAGGATAGCATTCGCGGCCTCGCGCCCGATCTGGTCGCGGCGACCATCGTGCGTCCGATTGACCATTTCTTCGGCTTCCACACCTTCTTCCCCGACCTGTCATCGGGACAGGGTGTGGCCCCGTTCAAGACGCTGGCCGATTACGAGAACAACCTGAAGCGCATCGACGGCTTCGTGCGCACGATTGATGCGTCGATCGTGCGGTTCAAAGAGGGCGCGGCCAAGGGCGTGACGCAGCCGGTGCTGGTGATCGACAACGTGGTGGGCCAGCTCGACACGCTGATCGGGCAGGGCGTGGACAACAGCCCGTTCATGGGGCCGACGAAAAAATATCCGGCGTCGATTCCGGCCGCCGATCAGGCCCGGTTGACGGCAACCTATGCGGCGGCCGTGAAGGACAAGATCGATCCGGCGTACACGCGGCTGCGCGATTATCTGAAGACCGAGTATCGCCCCAGGGCGCGTACCAGCGTGGGGCTGGGCCAGATGCCCGGCGGCCCCGCCCTATATACCTATCTGGTGCGGTCCACGACCACGACCGACATGACGCCCGCCGCCATCCACGCGCTGGGGCTGAGCGAGGTCGCGCGGCTGCGCTCGGGAATGGAGGCGATCAAGCGCCAGGTGGGCTTCAAGGGCACGCTGGCGCAGTTCTTCGTGCATGTGCGCGAGGATCCGAAGTTCCGTCCCGCCACCGCGCAGTCCTTCGGCGACGATTTCCGCCGCGTGAAGGCGCAGACCGAGACAGCGCTGCCGCGCCTGTTCAGCCTGGTGCCCAAGACCGGGCTCGAGATCAGGCCGGTGCCCGATTACGTCGCGAAGAACCAGGCTGGGGCCTATTATCAGGGCGGCACGCCCGATGGTTCGCGGCCGGGCGTGTTCTATTACAACACCTACGATCTGCCGACGCGCCAGACCTTCACCGAGGAGACGCTGTTCCTGCACGAGGGCGAGCCGGGGCATCACTTCCAGATCAGTCTGGCGCAGGAAGATGCGAGCCTGCCCGCGTTCCAGCGCTTCGGCGGCAACACGGCCTATGTTGAGGGTTGGGCGCTATATTCGGAATCGCTCGGCGAGGAGCTGGGGTTGTACAGGGATCCCTACCAGAAGTTCGGCAATCTGACCGACGAGATGCTGCGCGCGATGCGGCTGGTGGTGGATACGGGCATCCATTCGATGGGGTGGACGCGCGATCGGTCGATTGCCTACATGCTCGACAATTCGGCGATGGGGAAGACCGACGCGACGTCCGAGGTGGAGCGGTATATCGCGATCCCTTCGCAGGCGCTGGCGTATAAGGTGGGGCAGCTGACCATTCGTCGCCTGCGCACCAAGGCGGAGCATGCGCTGGGGCCGAAATTCGACGTGCGCGCCTTCCACGCGCGCGTGCTCGAGGATGGGGCGCTGCCGATGGCGGTGCTCGAGGCCAAGATCGACGCGTGGATCAAGGCGACGAAGTAGGCACGCCTTACGCTTCGAGCAGCTCGATCAGGTCCTGCTGGGGGGTCATAAGGAAGACGATGCGGCGGCCCTGAAACGCCGCCGCCGGGGCGGGGCGGGTGAGCGGCAGGCAGCGTCTGGCGCGAAAGGCGCGGATCGCGGCATCGAGATCGGCGACTTCGTAGCATAGGTGATACAGCCCGCCGCGCGCGCTGCCGATGAAGCGGGCGATGGGGCTGTCCGCGCCCACGGGTTCGACGAGTTCGATCACGGTCCCGCCGCGCATCGTGGCAAAGCAGACGCGCACGCGCTGGATGGGGTCCTCGATGGGATCGGTGACATGTTCGGGCGCGAAGAGCGGATCGAAAAAGTCACGGCGATAGTCCGCGATGTCCGCGACCGCGTAGCCGATGTGGTGGAAGCGGGGGGCGTCAGGGTTTGACATGGATCGTCTCGCCGCGCGCGGCCGCCGCGGTGATGGCGCGGCTGACCTCGCCCGCGCGCGTGGCGAACATCGGCGCGCCGTGGAAGCTCCATTCGCGCAACGTGGCGGGCGTCATGATGGCGCGCAGCCGCCACATGTCGCGCCGCCAGCCCAGGCCGGTGCGCGGCAGGAGGTAGGGGATATGCGTCTTGCCCTCGATCAGCGTCATCGGGAGCGCGGTGTTGGTGTTGCGCGGCACGGGGAACGCATCGCCGAGCAGCTGTTCGGCGTGGTGAACCTGGGTCAGGACCTCGAACGGCTTGCCGATGCCCAGGATGAGCGCATCGGCGTTGGCCATCGTGTCGAACAGCGTGCCGCGGCCGCACAGCGTCTCGGTGGTCTCGTGGCCGGTGGTGAGTTCGGCCGCGCGCGGGCCCAGCGCGGCGATGCGGTAGACGGGGTTGCGGCTCTGGAGAACGCCGGGCGAGCGGCGGAAGAGTTCGGACGGCAGGCCCATCTGCGAGGGCGTGCGGCGCAGATCGAAGACGGGGTTGGCGGCGAAAGTCTTGCCCGCGCCGCCGATGGCGGAATCGCCGAAATAGAAGGCGGGCATGGCGAGCGTGCGCTGCGGGCCGACGAAATCCATCAGCATCCGCACGAGGCTGAGCGCGTGGCCGGTGTACATCGGCTGGAGGCCGTTCAGCGAACTGTGGACGAAGAGGATGTCGAAATCCTCGCCGAGCTTGTCGGCGAGGTGTGCGCGGAGCTTGTCCACAGAGAAGGTCCCCCGCACCGCGCGGATAAGTGGAGCACCCTCATCCTTGAGCCGTAGATAGCGCGCGCGCAGCGCCGCCGCGCTATCCTCGCCGAGGTGACGATCGACAAGGCCCGAGATGGTCTGGAGCAGGCTCACGCGCGCGCTCAGCCCTGCGTGGTATCGAGATAGGCGGCGATCGCGGGAACCGAGGTGAGGCGGGCGAAATCCTCGACCTCCAGATACAGATCGAACTCCTGCTCGATCGCCATGATCACGTTTACGTGTCCGACCGAATCCCATTGGGGCAGCGCTTCCATCGCCGCGTCGGCGGGGACGCGTTCAGGGGACAGTTTGAGCGCGGCGGCGATGACGGCGCGGATGCGATCGGTGTCGGCCATTGGGAGCTTTCGAGGGAGGGTCAGGCGCGAACGATGTCGACGGCGATGGGCCAGGTTTCGGCGGACTGCGGCGGCTCGGTGGCGAGATCACGGTGCCAGTGGCCGTCGGCGCCTCGGGTGAAGCGCTGCGTCGGGAGAAAGGCCTTGGCCGGCATGTTCTTGGGCGTCGGGAGGTATTGGGCCGCAACGTGGGTTACGCCGCGCGCGGCGAGTTCGCGCAGGAGCGTTTCAAGGAAAGCGGCCTCGGCCTCGCGGCCGATGACGCGACACGACATGAGGACGCTATCGAGGCGTGCCGTGCCATCGCCAGGAAGGTGCGCGAGCGCGAGGCCGACGAGGCCGCTGTCGCCGAAACTGTCCGCGAGGCTGAAGTGCGCGACGATCCAGTCGGGGGCTTCGATCATCGCCTGCATCGCAGCCTCGTCGTAGCGACGCGTGGTGAGGTTGAACTGGTTGGTCTTCTGCGTGAGCTGGGCGAGGCGCTTGAGCGGGCGGGGATCATCGAAGCCGACGCGCATCCGCATATCAAGCGAGCGCAGGTGCTGGCCGAGATCGACGCCTTCGCCTGCGAGCGTGCGTTTCAGCTCGCGACGCTCGCGGTCCTGCGCGTACATCGCGGTCCTGGCGCAATCCTCTGCGGTCAGGGAGAGGATTTCGAGGCGGGCGACCTTGTCGAGGCAGAGCGGCACATCGACCGCGCGCGCGGGGGTCTGGATCACCTCGACCTGCGGGAGTTCGCGGCGGACGGCGGCGCATTCATACGCGCTGTCGTCGATCAGCACGAAGCTATCGATGCCGAGTGCGAGTTCGTCCGCGAGTTCGTGCAGATTATCGATTTTGGGCTGCCAGTTGACGCGCCGCGGCGAAGTGGCGCTCGCGCAGCAACATGTGCGGGTGATCGCGCAGCACCTCGTCCACGTCGGCGGCGTTGTTCTTGCTGCACAGCACGAGGAGGAAGCCGCGCTGCTGCAAGCCGAGCAGGCGACGCTGGAAATCGACGTAGCAATTGCCGGGATAATCGGGGCCGAGCGCGATCCCGTCCGACCCGTCCTCGCCGACGACGCCGCCCCAGAGCGTGTTGTCGGCATCGAGCGCGATGACCTTGACGCGGGGCCGCTTGGCGATCGTGGCGAGCACGATCACCCGGCGCGTGAGCTCTGCCGCCGCGCGCGCCGAGAAGGGGTTGCGTTGCGCGTACCAGGTGCGGCGATCGAAGAACGCCTCGCGGCCGATGTCGGCGAGCAATGCGTCCAGATCGAGGAGCGTGGTGTTGGGGAGCGTATCGCGCGCAGCTGCGGCGAGGCGCGCGTGGACGGCGGCCCACCACGCGCGCTCGCCCGCCTCGGCGGCGGCATCGTGCAGGCCGAGATCGGCGGCGAAGGGCGACGGCAGTAGCGTCAGGACGAGGCGGCCGACGGCGTGCGCGCGAAACGTGGCGGCAATGGCGATGGCGCGATCGGCGGCGGCGTGCGCGAGCGCGGCGCGCGCGGCGGCGTCGAGCGCGGCGATGGGCGCGGCCAAAG
>JBBQJX010000071.1:0-8009 GCA_038326295.1 Sphingomonadales bacterium | reverse complement strand
AGCGGGCTTCCAACGGGGGCCAATCGCTCGTCTCCCGGCAGGATCGTCACCTTCGCCCAATCCAGTTTCGCCCTGGCGAGCGCGGCGAGCGCGGGGCCAGGAGTGGAGCCGCCCGGCACCACGATCAGCGCGCGCTTGCGGTCCGCGATCGCGCGTTCAATCACGAACGCGACATCGCCCGCCACCGCCGCGCCCATTTCGGCGGCGCTCTCATAGTCCCACCATTCGGCTTCAATCATGCCAGCGTACTCCGAGCGCGAAGGCATCGTGCGGCCCCCAGCTCCCTGAAACATAGGATTGCGGCGGCGCGAGTTGGGCTTGCCATCCGGCGCGGATCGCATCGATCCACGTCCACTGCGCCTCCACCTCGTCGCGCCGCACGAAGAGCGTTTGCTTGCCCTCGATCAGATCGAGCAGCAGGCGCTCGTATGCGATGCGGCGGCGCACATCGGCGAACGGGTTCGCCAGATCGATATCGAGCGGCACCTCGCGCAGCTTCATGCCGTCGCGGTCCAGCCCCGGCTGCTTGGCCATCATCGTCAAGCGCACATTCTCGTCGGGCTGAAGCGCGATTACCATGCGGTTGGGCGCGAGCGGCGCAGCGCCGAAGATCGAGTGCGGCACCGGACGGAACTGGATGACGATCTCGGAGCGGCGCTGCGCGAGGCGCTTGCCGGTGCGCAGGTAGAAGGGGACGCCCTGCCAGCGCCAGTTATCGACATGGGCTTTCAGCGCGACGAAGGTCTCCGTGGCGGACGGTCGGCCGAGCTCGTCCACATACGAAGGGACCGCCTTGCCATCGATCGCGCCCGCCCCATACTGGCCGCGCACGGTGCAGCCCGAAACTTCGGCCGCGGTGATAGGCCGGAGCGAGCGCAGCACCTTGACCTTCTCGTCGCGCACGGCGGTAGGATCGAACTGCGCCGGCGGCTCCATCGCGACGAGCGCGAGCATCTGGAGCATGTGGTTGGCGACCATATCCCGCAGCGCGCCGACGCCATCGAAATAATCGACGCGACCTTCGAGGCCGACGGTTTCCGCCACCGTGATCTGCACATGCGCGATCGACGCGGCGTTCCACAGCGGCTCGAACAGCGCATTTCCGAAGCGCAGTGCAATCAGGTTCTGGACGGTCTCTTTACCCAAATAATGATCGACGCGGAAGGTGCGCTCTTCGGGATAGGCCTTGGCGACGGCGTCATTGATTGCACGGCTCGAGGCCAGATCGACTCCCAGCGGCTTTTCGAGCGCGAGGCGCACCGTGGGGCCCGCTAGCCCCGCGCCCTCCAGACCCGCGATCGTTGGACCGAACAGGCTGGGTGCGGTGGAGAGGAAGATCGCGAGGTGGGTCGGATCGTCCACCGCCTCGCCAAGTGCCAGGAAACCGGTGGGGTCGGTCGCATCGAGGGGAACGTAGACGATACGGTCGAGGAATTTCTTGACCTTGTCCTGCAGGAGACGGTCGGCATCGAGCGCCTTGGTCAGCGCCTCGCCCGTGACCGCCTGGAAGGCGGCGGTATCGTGGCCTGTGCGCGCGGTCGCCACAATGCGCAGGCAATCGGGCAGCAGCCCGTCGGCATCGAGGTTGAAGAGCGAAGGCAGCAGCATCCGGCGCGCGAGATCGCCGGTCGCGCCGAAGAGCATCAGGTGGGTGCAGGGGACAGTGGTGGGCATCGCCGCCTCCCTAGCGCGGGATGGCGCGCGGGGCGATAGGCGGGGCATTCGTATGCGGGCGGCTAGAGCGGCGACCAGACCTCCTCGCGCTTGGGCACCGGCGGCGTCACCGCGTCCTGCAAAGCATCGAGCACCGCCTCCATCCCCTGCCCGCTCGCGGCGCTGAGCACGAACACTTCGCGCCCGCTCGCGTCCTCGAGCGCGCGCTTGCGCGTGCCCAGCACCTGCGGGGTGACGGTATCGGCCTTGCTGAGCGCGAGGATGCGCGGCTTGGCGGCAAGGCCCGCGCCATAAGCGGCGAGTTCGGCCTCGATCGTGCGGTAGGCAGGGGACGGGCCGGGATCGCCCGCGTCGATCAGGTGGAGCAGCACGCGGCAACGCTCGATATGGCCGAGGAAGCGATCGCCCACGCCGACCCCCTCGGATGCACCCGCGATCAGGCCCGGGATATCGGCGAGAACGAACTCCCGGCCGCGGTGGCTGACGACGCCAAGCTGAGGCTTCAATGTGGTGAACGGGTACGCACCGACCTTCGCTTCGGCATTGGTCACCGCGTTCAGGAAGGTGGACTTGCCCGCGTTGGGGAGGCCGACCAGCCCCGCGTCCGCGAGCAGCTTCAGCCGGAGCCAGACGCTCATTTCCTTGACGGGCTCGCCGGGCGTGAACTGACGCGGCGCGCGGTTGATCGAGGATTTGAAGGTGGCGTTCCCGCGCCCGCCAAGTCCGCCCTGGAGCATGACCGCGCGCTGACCCACTCGCGTGAGATCGGCGAGCACGGTCGCTTGGTCCTCGTCCAGCACAGTCGTGCCCACAGGGACCGACACCACCAGATCGTCCGCCCCCGCGCCTGCACGGTCGCGGCCCGATCCGCCCTGGCCGCGATCCGCCTTGATATGCTGGCGGTAGCGAAAATCGATGAGCGTGTTCAGCCCTGCAATAGCCTCGAGGATCACGCTGCCGCCACGCCCGCCATTGCCGCCATCGGGACCACCATATTCGACGAACTTCTCGCGCCGGAAGCTGACCGCGCCATTGCCGCCCGCGCCCGAGAAGAGGTGGATTTTGACTTGATCGAGAAAGTGCATGCTGTTCCCATGGGGCGTCTTAGTGACGCCGATGTAATTTCCGTTCCACGCCCGCGAAAAGCGTGTGCGATCATATAGGTCCGTCGGCAACGTTGCCGAACCCATGGGAAGGACTCCACACATGAAGATCAGTCACATTCTCGCCGCCTCGGCGCTCAGCCTCGCCCTCGTTGCCCCCGCGTTCGCGCAGGACGCCGCGACGCCCGCAGACGAGCACACCGCCATGGCGGCCAAGGAAAGCTCGATGGCAAAGGCGTCCACCAAGCCGCGCAACAAGGCGGCGCATCATCGCAAGGCCGCGCACCACGCCAAGATGGCGGCGATGGACCACGAGAAGGCGGCCGACAAGGCAATGAGCAGCAGCGAGCCCAAATAATGTGCCGCCGATCCGGGGGCCCCAAAGGTCCCCGGATCGCGGTTTATCAGGGGGCATCGAGGGGGCTGGATTGGCAGCCACGCGTTGTGCGCGCATGGATGACCGTATGACCCGCAAGATCCTCCTCGTCGAAGACGATGCTACCGCGTCTGAATATATCGCGCGCGGCCTGACCGAGGCGGGATACACCGTCGATACCGCGTCCGATGGGCGCGACGGCCTGTTTCAGGCAACCGAGGGCGGTCACGCCGCAATCATCCTCGATCGGATGCTGCCGGGGCTCAATGGCGTGGCGGTGCTATCCGCGCTCCGCGCCGCCGACGTGAAGACGCCCGTGATCATGCTCTCAGCGCTCGGCTCGCTGGATGACCGCGTGACGGGCCTCACCCACGGCGCGGACGATTACCTGCCCAAACCGTTTGCGATGAGCGAGCTTCTTGCCCGCCTCGAAGCCGTGCAGCGTCGGACGTCCGATACGGGCACCGCTCCGGTCACCAGCCTCGGTTGTGCGGACCTGACGATGGACCTGCTCAGCCGCCGGGTGAAGCGCGGCGAGACGGTGATCCCGATCCAGCCGCGCGAGTTTCGGCTTCTCGAATATCTGCTGCGCCACAAGGATCAGGTGGTCACGCGCACAATGCTGCTCGAGGGTGTGTGGGATTATCATTTCGATCCTGGCACCAACATCATCGACGTCCATGTCAGCCGCCTGCGCAAGAAGGTGGATGACGGGTTCGCGCCGCAACTGATCCACACCGTGCGAGGGGCGGGCTACCGGCTGAGCGCGGGCGCGTGACCCGGATGCGCGCATGGCCGAGATCGGCCACCGCGCGCCTGGCGCTGCTCAGCCTGGCGACAATCCTCGCGTGCGTGGGGATTGTGCTCGGCGTGGTTTATGCAGCGGTCGATCGGCAGATCAACATCGACGCGCAGTTGCTGGTCGAGGATGATCGTTCGCTCACCCGCGCGCTGATCGACGGTGAGGAGCCCGAGACCGTCCGACGCATTATCAGTCAGCTGCTGACCGAACCCGGCGCGCGCGGGCGCACGCTGCTGGTGACCGACGCGGCGGGGCGCACAATTGCAGGCGATGTTGCGGGCTGGCCGACCGGGCTCGCAGCCCCCGCCAGGTGGCGCGTGCTCGAGCTCTACCGCCAGGGTGCGCCCGAGCCGGAAGCCGTGGGAATAACAACCGAGCGCCTTCCCGATGGCGGCAGGCTGCTGGTGGGCCACGCACTGTATGCCCGCAAACGGCTGCGTGAAGCGGTCGGCACGGCCGGGGTTGCGGCGGTGGCGGCGGGCGCGGTGCTGGCGGTGCTCGGCGCATGGCTGGTGACGCGCTTCGTCGATCTGCGCGTCGCCGAGACGGCGGACGCGGCGCGGCGCTTTGCGGCGGGCGATCTGACGCGACGGCTGGCGGGCGGCGATATCGACGATCCGTTCGGCCGCCTCGCCAATGCGCTGAACGCGATGTTCGACCGCGTGGCGGGACTGATGACCGAGCTGCGCGTGGTGACGGATTCGATGGCGCACGATCTGCGTTCCCCCCTGACCCGCCTGCGGCTGCGCGCCGAGCGCGCGCTCGCCTCGGACGATCCCGCGCGGCGCGATGCCGAGCTGGGCGCGATCCTGGGCGAGGCGGACGGCATGCTGCGCCTGATCGCCACGTTGTTGGCGGTTGCCCGGGCCGAGGCCGGGGTGGGGCGCGGCGACTTCGTGGCCGTGGACGGGGCTGCGCTCATCGAATCGCTCGCCGAGATTTACGAGCCCGCCGCCGAGGACCGCGACGTCGCGCTGACGCACCACGCGCCCGCGCCCGTCGCGTTGGTGGCACATCCGCAGCTGCTTGCGCAGGCGCTGGCCAATCTGGTGGACAATGCCTTGAAACATGGCGGCGGCACGGTCGCGCTTTCGGCACGGGTGGAAGGACAGACCGCCCTCCTGACCGTGGCCGACGGCGGGCCGGGGATCGCGGCGGACCAGCGCGAGGCGATGGTCAAGCGCTTCGGCCGGGCGGATGCCGCGCGCACCACGCCCGGATCGGGGCTGGGCCTCAGCCTGGCGAGCGCCATCGCGCGCATGCACGGCGGACGACTGGTGCTGGGCGATAATATGCCGGGGCTGAGGGCGACGGTGGAGGTGCCGCTGGCGATCACGTGAGGGTTGGCCACGCTGGCGGTTTACGATCATGTGACAAACCCGGGACAAAAGCCCCTGCCCCGCCTATATGGCCCCCGCAGGCGATGGAACCTTCCTGATAATGCCCTATCCGATGGCCACCGAAGACGATCACTTGCACGAGGAGTGCGGTGTGTTCGGCGTGCATGGCTCGGATTCGGCCGCCGCGCTCGCCGCGCTCGGGCTGCACGCGCTGCAGCACCGGGGGCAGGAGGCAGCGGGGATCACGAGCTACGACGGCCAGTCCTTCCACTCGCACCGCGCGCTCGGGCATGTCGCGGGAAATTTCGATAGCGATGCCGTCATCCGCCGACTGCCCGGTCCGCAGGCGATCGGGCACAACCGCTACGCCACCACCGGCGAAACCGCGCTGCGCAACGTGCAGCCGCTGTTCGCCGAACTCGCGGGCGGCGGTGTGGCGGTGGCGCACAACGGCAACCTGTCGAACGCGCTGACGCTGCGCAAGGAGCTGGTGCAGCGCGGATCGATCTTCCAGTCGACCAGCGATACCGAGGTCTTCATCCACCTCGTCGCCACCTCGCGCGCGCGCACGCTTACGGATCGCCTGATCGATGCCTTGAAAGCCATCGAGGGCGCGTACAGCCTCGTCGTTTTGACGACCGAGGGCATGTTCGGCATCCGCGATCCGCTGGGCGTGCGGCCGCTGGTGCTGGGCAAACTGGGCGAGACGTACATCCTCGCCTCCGAGACGGTGGCGCTGGACGTGGTCGGTGCCACGTTCGAGCGCGCCATCGAGCCGGGCGAGATCGTGCATATTTCGGCAACGGGCATCGCGTCGATCCGCCCCTTCCGCCCCGTTCGGCCGCGTCCGTGCATCTTCGAGCATGTGTATTTCAGTCGCCCCGATTCAATCGTCGATGGGGACAGCGTTTATGGCGTGCGCAAGCGGATCGGGGCCGAGCTCAGCCGCGAGGCGCCGGTGGAGGCCGATCTCGTCATCCCGGTGCCCGATTCCGGCACACCTGCGGCGCTCGGCTTCGCGCAGGCGAGCGGCATTCCGTTCGAACTCGGCATCATCCGAAGCCATTATGTGGGGCGCACGTTCATCCAGCCCGGCGACGGCGTGCGCAATCTGGGGGTCAAGCTCAAGCACAACGCCAACCGCCCCCTGATCGAGGGCCAGCGGCTGGTGCTGGTGGACGATAGTATCGTGCGGGGTACCACCAGCCTCAAAATCGTGCAGATGCTGCGCGATGCGGGGGCGCGGGAGGTGCACATGCGCATCGCCTCCCCGCCCACGCGCCACAGCTGCTATTACGGGGTCGATACGCCCGAACGCGCCAAGCTGCTCGCCGCCCAGATGGACGTGGCCGCAATGGCCGAGTTTATCAAGGCGGACAGCCTTGCGTTCCTCTCGATCGACGGCCTCTACCGCGCGCTCGGCGAAGCCGGCCGCGCGGACGCCGCCCCCACCCGCTGCGACGCCTGCTTCACCGGCGACTACCCCACCCGCCTGACCGATCAGGAGGAAGCCGATCCGTTCGATCAGCTGCCACTGCTGGCGGAGCATGTTGTTTAGCGTCCTGTCCAGGAGGCTGCCCGCTCGTTCAGGCCATAACCCTCGTGCGGGCCCGGCGGCGCAACGCGACGGCGAGGCTGGCAAAGCCCGACGCGAGCAGCATTGCACCACCCGCCTCGGGAACCGCCGCAGTTACCGACACGTCGTCGAGGCCCCCGAAGCTATCTCCCACGTGGGTAGCATTGAAGAAGGTAAGCGAGGTCGATGAGCCGTTCGCCAAGAAACTCGTTTTATATTCTAGCCAATTGATGGAATTCGCTGTCGGATTCTCATTGACGAACGGATTGCGGGCACCGCCAGCGCGGCCGCAGCCTTGCGGTAGGTGCGCTCCAAATGGCCGTTCAGCACTTCGCGTAGTTTGGGAGTCGGCCTCAATTCGACGCTTCGGCCGTCGCCGTCCGCCCGGTCTTTTGAAAGATAACCGTCATCGACCGCTCGCCGGATGCGTTCCTCGCGCGTTCGATTGGAGCCGCTTTTCATCGCCTGGCACGCCGCTCCCACCGTCAATGGCCGACCTTCTTCATCCGCGATCATGACCGCCAACAGGAGATACCAGAACTCCTGAGTGAAATAGGTGGGCCGCATCTCGAAGGAAGCATCCCAGTCGCGCGCATAGTCCTCAAGCGCGTGCGCCCACTGAATGAGCTTCGCGCGCGCGATCGGAGTGCTGTCGCCGTTGTCCATCCCGCAATTGAGCATCGATCCAAGGTCTGGTAAATGCCTCATCGGCGACGCAACGCCGACGATCGCCCCCGATCGTGCGTGTACGCCCCTGGGCTATGGTGCACCTCCGCCCACGGGCTTACACGCCCTGCATGATCCAGCCCCTTGCCAACCGCATCGCGCTTGTCACCGGCGCGTCGCGCGGCATCGGGCGCGCCACCGCCATCGCGCTCGGCGCGGCCGGCGCGCATGTGGTGCTGACCGCGCGCACGCAGGGGGGGCTGATCGAAGCCGACGATGCGATCGTGGCGGCGGGTGGCTCGGCGACCATCGCTCCGCTCGATTTGAACGACGGCGAGGGGATCGATCGGCTGGGTGCCGCGATCGGCGCGCGCTGGGGGCGGCTCGACGTGCTGGTGCTGAACGCGGCGATGCTAGGGCCGCTGACGCCGGTGGCGCATGGCGATCCGGGCGAGGTGCAGGAGGTGTTCGC
>JBBQJX010000070.1:0-8033 GCA_038326295.1 Sphingomonadales bacterium | reverse complement strand
CGCGAAGCGATGGTCAGGCGAGAGGGCGGGGGGTAGGCGGACGAGGGCGGCGAGCGGGGCGAGCACCGCGAGGATCGCGGCCAGGCCGAGCGCGCGGGCGGCTGCGGGATCGGGCAGCCGTCCGGCAAGCGAGCGGAAATTGGCGAAGACGAAGGCATCGAGCTGGCCGAGATGCGCGTAATAGCCGACGGCGGCGAGCGTGGGGGCGAGCGCGGAGGCGACCCACAGGAGCGCGAGCGCGGCGAGGCGGGCAGGGGGCGTGGCGGCGCGGTGCGCGGCCCAGAGCAGCGCGAGGCCGAAGAACAGCCCTTCGAACAGCGCGGTGTATTTGAGCTGGATGGCAAGGCCGATGGCGAGCATCGCGGCCGCCCCGGTGGCGGCAAGGCCGCGCGGGTGGGCGTGCACGCGCATGGTGAGCAGTGCGGCGAGCGTAACTGGGAGCACGACGAACAGTTCGGCCTGCGTGCCCTCGCCCTCTGTGAGGTTCAGCCACAGCGGGTAGGCGCAGGCGGCGGCGAGCGCGCCGGGCCAAAGCGCGATGCGGCGTGCGAGGCGGTAGAGCAGGCCGGAGGTGAATGCGACGGTGGCGGCGGCGACGAGCTGGGACGCGAGGGCTCCGTCGCCGCGGAGGCGGCGTATTGCGGCGAAGAGGAGGAAGAGACCGACAGGCTTGCGATCGAAAATATCGACATAGGGCACCGCGCCATGAAGGAGGCGATCGCCGACGAGGAGGTAGAATTGCTCGTCGAAGCCGAGGATCGGGTTACCGAACGTCTGGGCGCGGACGCCGAGCGTGAGGGCGATCAGGAGCGCGGCGATGAGGGCGGGCGCGGGAGCAGCGTCGGAACGGGCGGAAGTCACGCGTCTGCGAAGGCGCCCGCCGGGCCGGAGGGTCAAGGGTCGGGATCTTTGCCGGCAGCAACGCGGTTCCACCGGCGAGGGCTGTGCGCCACCATGGCGGCGGTTGCGGACGGCGGTAAGCTCGCCGATTGACCGCCGGGCCAGCGTCGCCTATGCAGTTGCGCGCGCTGGTGATCGCTGGATCGTCCGGCGATCCGGTCCGGGCTTCTGGATTTGGCGGTTTTTTGCGCAACTGACACGCGGGTTCGGCGGGAAAGCCTCGCCGGGACTGCGATTTTCGTTTATTTGGCGTGGCCCGCAAATGGTGCGCAAGGGATAGTGAATGCCGACGATCAACCAACTGATCCGCAAGGGCCGCGATCCGGTCAAGGAACGCAGCAAGACCCCCGCGATGGAAGCCAATCCGCAGAAGCGCGGCGTGTGCACGCGCGTTTATACCACCACGCCCAAGAAGCCGAACTCGGCGTTGCGCAAGGTGGCCAAGGTGCGGCTGACCAACGGCAACGAGATGATCGGCTATATCCCGGGCGAGGGGCATAATCTGCAGGAGCACAGCGTGGTGCTTATTCGCGGCGGGCGCGTGCGTGACTTGCCGGGTGTGCGCTATCATATCCTGCGCGGCGTGCTCGACACGCAGGGCGTCAAGAACCGCAAGCAGTCACGTTCCAAATATGGCGCAAAGCGTCCCAAGTAGAGGTTTGTAGAGAATGGCTCGTCGTCGTCGTCCTGAAAAGCGTGTTGTGCTCCCCGATCCCCGGTTCGGGGACGTGACGCTCACCAAGTTCATGAATTCGGTCATGTATGAGGGCAAGAAATCGGTTGCCGAGAGCATCGTCTATGGGGCGATGGATGCGATCGAGGCGCGGGCGAAGCGCGATCCGCTGGCGATGTTCCACGATGCATTGGCCAATGTGCGGCCGGGGATCGAGGTGCGTTCGCGGCGCGTGGGCGGTGCGACCTATCAGGTTCCCGTCGAGGTGCGGCCCGAGCGCTCGCAGGCGCTGGCGATCCGCTGGGTGATCGGGGCTGCGCGGGCGCGGTCCGAGAAGACGATGGCGGCGCGGCTTTCGGGCGAATTGATGGATGCGGCGAACAATCGCGGCAACGCGGTGAAGAAGCGCGAAGATTCGCACCGCATGGCAGAAGCGAACCGCGCGTTCAGCCACTATCGCTGGTAGGCGACCTTGCGATGCGCGTGATGGTACTCGTGAAGGCGACCGCCGACAGCGAGGCGGGTAAATTGCCCTCGGCCGAAATGCTGGGGGCGATGGGCCGTTTCAACGAGGAGCTGGTTGCGGCCGGAGTTATGCTCGTAGCGGACGGGCTGCGTCCATCGCGTGACGGCAAGCGCGTGACCTTCGACGGCGCGGAACGCACGATCGCTGACGGCCCGTTCGCCGCGACGCGCGAGCTGGTCGCAGGGTTCTGGCTGTGGAACGTCAAGGATATGGACGAAGCGGTGGCGTGGGTGAAGCGCTGCCCCAGTCCGATGCCCTCGGTGAGCGATATCGAGATCCGGCCCCTATATGAGACGGCCGACTTCGCCGAAATTTTGGCCTAAATAGCTTTTCAGGATCAGACCATGGCTCGCACCACTCCACTCGACCGCTATCGCAACATCGGCATCATGGCGCATATCGACGCCGGCAAGACAACGACGACCGAGCGGATCCTGTATTACACCGGCAAGTCCTACAAGATCGGCGAGGTCCACGAGGGCACCGCCACGATGGACTGGATGGAGCAGGAGCAGGAGCGCGGGATCACGATCACGTCGGCGGCCACCACCTGCTTCTGGAAGCCCGAGGACGGCAACGGTCTGGAGCACCGGATCAACATCATCGATACGCCGGGGCATGTGGACTTCACGATCGAGGTCGAGCGTTCGTTGCGCGTGCTCGATGGGGCGATCGCGTGCTTCGACGGCGTGGCCGGCGTGGAGCCACAGAGCGAGACGGTCTGGCGGCAGGCGGATAAGTATAAAGTGCCGCGCATGTGTTTCATCAACAAGCTCGACCGGACGGGCGCGAACTTCAACATGTGCGTGAGCATGATCAAGGATCGTCTGGGCGCGCGACCGGCGGTGTTGTATCTGCCGATCGGTCTTGAGGGGGACTTCAAGGGGTTGATCGATCTGGTAGAGAACCGTGCGATCGTCTGGCTGGAAGAGAGCCTGGGCGCGAAGTTCGTCTATGAGGACATTCCGGCGAATCTTGCCGATGCGGCGGCAGTGGCGCGCTCCGAGCTGATCGAGATGGCGGTCGAGCAGGACGACGACGTGATGACCGCGTATCTGGAAACCGGGGACGCACCCGACACCGCGACCTTGAAGCGCCTGATCCGCAAGGGCACGCTGGCGTTCGCGTTCGTGCCGGTGCTGTGCGGCAGCGCGTTCAAGAACAAGGGTGTGCAGCCGCTGCTCGACGCGGTGGTCGATTACCTGCCTTCGCCTTTGGACATTCCGCCAATGGTGGGCGAGCTGATGGACGGCACGCCCGATACGCGCTCGGCGGACGATGATGCGCCGTTTGCAGCGCTCGCGTTCAAGATCATGAGCGATCCGTTCGTCGGCGCGCTCACCTTCGCGCGCATCTATTCGGGCAAGCTGGAGGGGGCATCCACTGTGATGAACTCGACCAAGGACAAGCGCGAGAAGATCGGGCGCATGCTGCTGATGCACGCGAACAATCGCGAGGACATCAAGGAAGCCTATGCGGGGGATATCGTCGCGTTGGTGGGCCTGAAGGACACCACCACGGGTGATACTTTGTGCATTCCGAACAAGCCGATCATTCTGGAGCGGATGATTTTTCCCGAGCCGGTGATCGAGGTTGCGGTCGAGCCCAAGACCAAGGCCGATCAGGAGAAGATGGGCCTGGCGTTGAACCGGCTGGCGCAGGAGGACCCGAGCTTCCGCGTGACTTCGGACATGGAATCGGGCCAGACGATCATCAAGGGGATGGGCGAGCTTCACCTCGAAATCCTCGTCGATCGGATGAAGCGCGAGTTCAAGGTGGAGGCCAATGTCGGTGCGCCGCAGGTGGCGTATCGCGAGAGCCTGGCGCGCAAGGTGGACGTCGATTATACGCACAAGAAGCAGTCCGGCGGCACCGGCCAGTTCGGGCGCGTGAAGATGACGGTGGCACCGGGCGAGCGCGGATCGGGCGTGCTGTTCATCGATGAGGTGAAGGGCGGCAACGTCCCGCGCGAGTATATCCCCAGCGTCGAGAAGGGCATCCGCGAGGTCGCGGCCTCGGGCTCGCTGATCGGTTTCCCGATCATCGATTTCTCGGTGACGTTGTATGACGGCGCGTATCATGACGTCGATTCGAGCGCGCTCGCGTTCGAGATCACCGGGCGCGGCGCGATGCGCGAGGCGGCGACAAAATCGGGAATCAAGCTGCTCGAGCCGGTGATGAAGGTGGAAGTGGTGACGCCCGAGAACTTCCTCGGCGACTGCATCGGCGACATCAACTCGCGGCGCGGCCAGATCCAGGGCACCGACAGCCGCGGCAACGCGCAGGTGATCGAGGCGATCGTACCGCTGGCGAATATGTTCGGCTATGTGAACCAGCTGCGTTCGATGACGCAGGGGCGCGCGCAATATACGATGCAGTTCAGCCATTATGAGGAAGTGCCGAGTAATGTAGCGGAAGAGATCAAGCTGAAGATGGCTTGAGGGTCGTGCTGCCTGTAGGTGCTGCTCGTGATAGAGCGAAAGCCCTTGTTTCGCGCGGCTACTTCCCTAGGGAGCTGCCGCCCGCTTTTACGACCGCAGACTTTGGGCAGCACTGCCTCGAAATCGTTAGCGATTGGAAATCGTTTGGCGTCTTTTCGACGAAGCGGAAAGCTCAAGCGAAGTTCCCGAATGCCTATCGCTATAAACTCGCCCCTGCCGAGGCCGAGGTTCTTTCTGCTCCCAAGCGGGGCTACGAACGTCGCACGTTGCATATCACACATCCCGTCCCCCAAGCACTGCTTTCGCTGGAGATCGCAAAAAACTGGTTGGTGGTTAAACGTTGGCTCGCTCGGCGCGCTTACTCACTCGACTCAGTCGCAATCGACAGTGGTTTCGAGCGGGCTGTTGAAGGCATTGATTTTGCCGTTCATAGTGCAAAGAAGTCGTATATAGAGTCGCTATCAAACTGGGTTGTTCGGACCGACATAACGCGGTTCTACCCGAGCGTATACACGCATTCGATAAGTTGGGCCGCTTACGGCAAAGAACGCGTGAAGCCAAAGCCGATCTTGTACGATGGCTGTCTTGCTGATCGTTTTGACCAGCTCGTGCGCGCGTGTAACCGAAATGAGACGGTTGGGATCCCTATCGGGCCGGAAACCTCTCGGATCCTAGCGGAGATTATTTCGGCAAGAATAGACGAGTCATTCGCAAAATGTCATCCAGAACTTCAGCCTGAGTCCGTTGACCGTCTCCAAGACGACTGGTTCGTCGGGGTGGCGAGCTTTGCACAAGCTGAAGCGGTGCTGCACTCCATCGCGTCGTGCTATCGCGCTTTTGGTTTAGCTATCAATGGAAGTAAGACCTCAATCGTTAACTTGGTCGCGTCGTCGCGTCCGCATTGGTCCAGCGATCTGAAAAGCTTCTTGTCCCATCGCACTGGCTCGCTGGGGGGAGAACGGCTACGATCGTTTTTGTCGTTAGGCTTGCGTTTACAATGCGAAGCGCCGTCGGAGCCGGTGTTAACGTTTCTACTCTCAGTGCTAGAGGGCACACGATGGCATCCGAGCGACGTCGAGCCGCTTGAATCATTTTTATTGAAGGCTGCGGTTATCGCGCCGCAGTCGATGGATCGGATATGCGGTCTGCTGTTAAACATTCATTCTCGCACCGGCCGCATATCAGTCGCTCGTGTCGGGGAGCGGTTCCTTGAGCTGGTCCAGCTAAACCTGGCCAAGGATCATCACTATGAAGTCATATGGCTCCTGTATGCCCTTCGCGGCTTAAACTATGAAGTCGACGTTGAGCGTTTTCGAAGTGATTTGGAAGGCTCATTCTCGTCGGCCATTGCGCTGATCCTCTTAGATATCGAGGCTAGGGGGCACCTGAATGGCGCACTCCCAAAGAAGCTTTGGCTATCGAGAATCACCAGCGATTCTATTTGCTCGGATGGGATATGGCTGCTGGCGTATGAGGCTGGTCGGCATGGCTGGATGCCGATCCCGCGCACGATAATGCAATCCGCATTGTTTAGACCCTTGATTAATCGTGATGTTGTTTTTTACGATGAGGGCCGCAACGTGAGCTTTTCTGAACGGTTGGCCCGTCGGCGCCGTCATCTCAGCCGTGAGAGCCGTTTGCGAGTATTGAGCTTGTTGGAATCGCTTCGCGGTTTCGATTGGGATGGGATCGCAGGCGACTACTGATAGAGCGATGACCGGTCTTAGCCGGAATGCATTTTCCCACTAGCATCCCCCGTCCGCTTCCGCTAGAGGCCCCGCTTCGCCGCCTTCCCGGCCTGCCGGGTGGGTGGCTTGCTGTTGCAGCCGGTGCCATATGGCGGGCTGCCCCCGGCGAGATTGAACCAACCAGCGTCGCACGGGTTGCGGCGCGCAACCACGGTATAAGAGGACACGATGGCCAAGGCGAAGTTCGAGCGCAACAAGCCGCACTGCAATATCGGCACCATCGGTCACGTGGACCATGGCAAGACATCGCTGACGGCGGCGATCACCAAGATTCTGGCCGAAACCGGCGGCGCAATCTTCACCGCCTATGCGGACATCGACAAGGCCCCCGAGGAGCGTGAGCGTGGCATCACGATCTCGACCGCGCACGTGGAATACGAGACTGCGGCGCGCCACTATGCGCACGTCGATTGCCCGGGGCACGCGGATTATGTGAAGAACATGATCACGGGCGCGGCGCAGATGGACGGCGCGATCCTGGTGGTCGCCGCGACCGACGGGCCGATGCCGCAAACGCGTGAGCACATCCTGCTCGCCAAGCAGGTCGGCGTGCCCGCGATGGTCGTGTTCATGAACAAGGCCGATCTGGTCGATGACGCGGAAATTCTGGAGCTGGTCGAGCTCGAAGTGCGCGAGCTGCTTTCGAAGTATGATTTTCCAGGCGACGATATTCCGATCATCGTTGGATCGGCGCTGAGCGCGCTCGAGGGCAAGACCGACGGGTTCGGGCGTGAGAAGATTTTGGAGCTGATGAAGGCGGTGGACGAATATATCCCGCAGCCCGAGCGGCCGCTGGATCGTCCGTTCCTGATGCCGATCGAGGATGTGTTCTCGATCTCGGGTCGCGGCACCGTGGTGACCGGGCGGGTGGAGACGGGCATCGTCAAGGTTGGCGAGGAAGTCGAGATCGTCGGCATCAACGATACGCGCAAGACGGTGGTTACGGGCGTCGAGATGTTCCGCAAGCTGCTCGATCAGGGCCAGGCGGGTGACAATATCGGCGCGCTGATCCGTGGCGTGGGCCGCGAGGAGGTCGAGCGCGGGCAGGTGCTGTGCAAGCCGGGCACGATCAAGCCGCACACCGATTTCAAGAGCGAGGTCTATGTGCTGAGCAAGGACGAGGGCGGCCGTCACACGCCGTTCTTCGCCAATTATCGGCCGCAATTCTATTTCCGCACGACCGACGTGACGGGAACGGTGGAACTGCCCGAGGGTACCGAGATGGTGATGCCGGGCGATAACATCACGCTGACGGTCAAGCTTATCGCGCCGATCGCGTTGGATCAGGGCCTGCGGTTCGCTATCCGTGAGGGTGGCCGCACCGTGGGTGCGGGCGTGGTAGCGAAAATCATCGCGTAACTACTGCTCCCGGGCGTGTCTACACGCTCACCCCCGAGGGGGTCGTCCGCCGCCTTGGGGCGGCCCGGCGGTGGCGGGCCCACCGCTTCCATCGTTTCGATCATCGTGGCCTGGAGGCGCAAGCCGGCCACAACGCTCTTTAAGGAACCGTCATGCAAAAGCAAAAAATCCGCATCCGGCTGAAGGCCTTCGATCACCGCGTTCTCGACGTGGCGACGGGGGAGATTGCCGATACCGCCAAGCGCACGGGCGCGGCCATCCGTGGCCCGATCCCGTTGCCGACGCGCATCGAGAAGTTCACGGTCAACCGCAGCCCGCACGTCGACAAGAAGTCGCGCGAGCAGTTCGAGGTGCGGACTTACAAAAGGCTGCTGGATATCGTCGAT
>JBBQJX010000069.1:0-8053 GCA_038326295.1 Sphingomonadales bacterium | reverse complement strand
GATGGGCGCGGCGGCGCGGGCGGAGGGCAGCAGCGGTTCGCGCCGCTCAATAGCTGGCCTGACAACGCCAATCTCGACAAGGCACGCCGCCTGCTGTGGCCGATCAAGCAGAAATACGGCCAGTCGATCTCGTGGGCCGATCTGTTCGTGCTGACGGGCAACGTCGCACTCGAGTCGATGGGCTTCAAGACGTTCGGCTTCTCGGGCGGTCGTGTCGACGTGTGGGAACCCGACGAAGACGTTTACTGGGGGCCCGAAGCCGAGTGGCTGGGGGACGAGCGCTATGCAAACGAGCGCGAACTGGAAGCGCCCCTTGCGGCAGTGCAGATGGGCCTGATCTACGTCAATCCCGAGGGCCCCAACGCCCACCCCGATCCGGCCGCCTCGGCGCGCGATATCCGCGAGACGTTCGCCCGCATGGCGATGAACGATGAGGAGACCGTCGCGCTGATCGCGGGTGGTCACACCTTCGGCAAGACGCACGGCGCTGCCAACCCCGAGGGAAATATTGCGGCCGAACCCGAGGGCGCGCCGCTGCAGGAAATGGGCCTTGGCTGGAAGAACAGCTTCGGCACCGGGGCCGGGTCGGACACGATCACCAGTGGGCTCGAGGTGACCTGGACGCCCAACCCGACGAGCTGGGACAATGGCTACTTCGAAATGCTGTTCGGCCATGATTGGGAACTGACCAAGAGCCCGGCCGGCGCGCACCAATGGCAGCCAAAGGGCGGTGTCAGCCAGGCGCGCGTTCCCGACGCGCATGTCGTGGGCAAGGATCATCTGCCAACGATGCTGACCACCGACGTCGCGCTACGGGTCGATCCGGCCTACGAGCAAATCTCGCGCCGGTTCCTGAACGAACCCGCCGAGTTCGCCGACGCCTTCGCGCGCGCTTGGTTCAAGCTGACGCACCGCGACATGGGTCCAAAGGCGCGCTACGTCGGGCCCGAGGTGCCGTCCGAGGAGCTGGTGTGGCAAGACCCCGTCACCGCGCCGACGGGTCCTTCGGTCGATGTCGCGGCGCTCAAGCAGCGCATCGCAGCGAGCGGCCTGACCGTCGCGCAACTCGTGGGAACAGCTTGGGCGGCGGCGTCGAGCTATCGCCACAGCGACAAGCGCGGTGGGGCAAACGGCGCGCGCATTCGTCTCGAGCCGCAGCGAAGCTGGGCTATCAACGACCCTTCGTCTCTGGCCCCCGTTTTATCGGTCATCGAGGACATTGCGAGGCAAACGGGCGCGTCGGTCGCCGACACAATCGTGCTCGCGGGCGGCGTCGGCATCGAGATGGCGGCGATGGCCGCTGGCCGCGATCTGACCGTGCCCTTCACTCCCGGGCGCGGCGACGCGACGCAGGAACAGACCGATGTCTATTCCTTCGCGCAGATGGAGCCGCGTGCCGACGGCTTCCGCAACTACAAGGGCCCCGACAGTCGGCTACCGGGCGAGTATCTGCTGATCGACCGGGCAAACCTTCTCGACCTTTCGGCCCCGGAAATGACGGTGCTGCTGGGCGGGCTGCGGGTGATGGGCGTGACCCACAAGGGAACGAGGCAGGGAGTCCTGACCCATCGCCCGGGCGCGTTGACCAACGACTTTTTCGTCAATCTCCTGTCGCTGGGTATTACGTGGCGGCCAACGGGTGCCGGTTCGGAGCAGTTCGAGGGCGTGGTCGATGGCGAGGCGAAATGGACCGGCACGCGCGCCGACCTCGTCTTCGGCTCGAACTCGGAGCTGCGCGCGCTCGCGGAGGTGTATGCGAGCGACGACGCACACGACAAGTTCGTGCGCGATTTCGTCAAGGCCTGGGTCAAAGTGATGGAAGCCGACCGCTTCGATTTGCATCGTTGAGAGGATCATGACCGGAAAATGGCGGAAAAGCTGGTGACCCCTACGGGAATCGAACCCGTGTTTTCGCCGTGAGAGGGCGACGTCCTGGACCGCTAGACGAAGGGGCCGCTTGTTGAGCGGGGTCGCGCGACTTGGGGGGTGTTGGCGCACGCTGTCAAGGTTGCGCGCGGGCCGGGCGGGGCGGTAGCGGTACGCGATGGATCCGACACCCCTCGCGCAGGCGCTGATCGCGTGTGCCAGCGTGACGCCCGCAGACGCGGGTGCGCTCGGCGTCCTGGGCGCGGCGCTTGGGCCGCTCGGGCATGAACTGCACCGCGTGCGGTTCGGCGCGATCGACAATCTGGTCACGGTTCATAAGGGACCGGGCCGACGGCTGGCGTTTGCCGGTCACAGCGATGTGGTGCCGCCGGGGGATGCCTCCCGCTGGCGTTTTCCGCCATTCGACGGTGTGCTGGCGGATGGGCGGCTGTACGGGCGCGGGGCAGCCGACATGAAGGGTGCGCTCGCGGCGTGGGTGGCCGCCGAGGCGCGCTGGCGCGGCGCGGGCGGCGAGGGGGCGACGATGACGATCTTCACCGGCGACGAGGAAGGCGCGGCGGTCGAAGGAACCGCGAAACTGATGCCATGGCTCGCGGCGCGCGATTTCCTACCCGACGCGGCACTGGTTGGCGAGCCGACGAGCGCGGAGGCGGTGGGGGATACGATCAAGATCGGGCGGCGCGGATCGCTGAATGCCTGGATCGAGATCGCGGGCGTCCAGGGGCATGTCGCCTATCCGGCGCGCGCGGACAATCCCATAACGAAGCTGGTGCGCGTGCTGGCGCGGCTGAAGGCCGAGCCGCTCGATGGGGGGACCGACTGGTTCGAGCCCTCCAACCTCGAGATCACGCGAATCGAGGGGGGCGAGGCGGAAGCCGGCAATGTCATCCCGGCACGGGCACGGGCGCGGGTGAACATCCGGTTCAACGATCTGCATAGCGAGGCTTCGTTGACAGCGTGGCTGCATGGCGCGGCGCAGGCGGAGGGGGCGGAGGCGGAGTTTGCCATCGTCTGCTCGGGCGAGGCGTTCCGGACCGATCCGGGCGAGTTGAGTGCGGCACTTTCGTCGGCGGCCCAGGCGGTCACCGGGCGTATATCCGCATTCTCTACGGGTGGCGGAACATCCGACGCGCGCTTTATCCGGCGTTATTGTCCGGTGGTGGAGCTGGGGCTGGTCGGGGCTACGATGCACCAGGTGGATGAGAATGTGCCGTTGGCGGACCTCGAGACGCTGACGCGCATCTATCACGCGTTTCTGGTGCGCTGGTTCGCGTGACGCCGGAAACATCGAAGGCCCGACCCGCGTAACGCGAATCGGGCCTCCCATTGTCTTTCACCGGTTCTACGCGGCGACGGCTTCAGGCGGAGATGTTCGCGAAGGAAATCCAGGCCTGGACCGTAACGCGCTGCGGCTTGTGACAATGAGACATTGGACCACCTCCTTTCGATTGTTGACGACTGCGAGGAAGATAGGAGCGGAGCGGGCGCGGGTTCAAGAGCTCAGCGCGAGCGGTATCGCGTCGGGGAGTGCGAGCGCGCCGTGCGCGGCGACGACGACCGCGCCGCCCTGTCGCCGGTGCGCGGCGAGCGTGGCTTCGAGGCGCGTGGTGGAGCGCACATCCAGCCCCGCCTCGGGTTCGTCGAGCAGCCAGACCTCGGCACCCGATGCGGCCACGCGCGCGAGCGCGGCGCGGCGGCGCTGGCCGTGGCTGAGCACGCCAACCGGCAGACCCAGCAGCGGCGTGAGGTCGAGCGCGGCGGCGGCGTCGGCCGAAGCCATTGCCGATGCGCCATCAAGCCTCGCCCAGAAGGCAAGTTCGTGCCCAAGCGTGCGGCCGCTCTTGAGCGCGTTGTCGTGCCCCAGCCACGCCGCGCGCACGGTACGGCGCACGCTACCGGCAACGGGATCGAGCAGACCCGCAAGCACGCGCAGCAGCGTCGATTTGCCCGCACCGTTCGCCCCGGTGACCCGGCACGCCTGACCGGGGCCGAGCGCGAGCGATACGTCCTCGAACACGAGGCGTCCGCCGCGCTCGGCCGCAAGGCCGACCCCTTCGAGCAGGTTCAGCCGCGCACCCGACGACGCGCGGCGAGGCCGAGCGCGCCCAGACCGAACAGCGCGAGCGCGGCGGGTTCGGGCACGGTGGCGAGGATCCCGCGCGCAAAAACCTCGTCGATGGCGGTGGTGGGGTGCACCGTATCGAAAAAGGTGAAGCCAATGCACGCAGGTGAAGCACCGGCAAAGATGCAGGGCAGCGTGCGGTTCTGTGGCGGCAAGCCGAAGGCGGACGGATCGGCTACGATCCGGTCGCCGAGCGCGATGGCGTTGAACTCGAACAGGCGCGTTCCCGCCGGAAGCACGAGCGCTTGCAGCGCGACGTGTAGCGCGCGGTCGATCGCGCGTGAAAAGGCCGTGCCCGCCGCGCCGACACCGCCGCCCTGCGCCAACGGCGTGGCCCCGACATCGCCGACATTATCGACGAGGATCGAGCGCGCACCGAGCGCCGCCAAGGTGGCGACATTGGACGCGATCGCATTCGCGACCGCTTGCGCGGTGGGCGCGCCAGGCGCACCGAAGATCCGCGCGAAGGCATCGTTGCCGCCTGCGTTGATCAAATACAGCGCGTTGGGGTCCGCCGTACCGCCGCTGACGAACGCATAGAGGCCGACCTGCGCGCCAAGATCGGGGATGGCATCGCCGTTCGTGGTGGCGAGCGCGCCGCCAAAGGCATAGTCCGTGCCGCCGAGCAGCGAGGCCTGGGCAGGTGCGCCCGTAAGCGCCTGGCTGACATAATCCGCCGCCGTAAAGCCGTTGGTGAAGCGACCCTGATAATAGCCCGCCGCCGCCGGGGTGGGCGAAGGCTGTCCGGCGGCGAGCAACGCCGCCTGCAGGTTGCCCGCATCCACGAGGCTATCGCCGAATTCGAACAGCTGCGAATATTGGGCGGCGAATGCCGGAGCAGCGGCAGCGGATGCGACGAGCGCGGCGGCGAGGAGGTGCAGGTTGCGCAAGGTTACTCTCCCAAGGTTTTTTGTTTAGCGCGGAGAGGTTACGCGCGTAAATCCGGGGACGCAACGCCGCCGCGTGCCGAACAATCAGTTGCGAGCCCGGCGGCATGCGGCGAGCGTCATCACGGCCAGACCAAACAGCGCGAGCGCGGCGGGCTCCGGGACGCCGAGCACCTTGAGCGAGGCGACGCCCAGCGCACGGTGGAGCGCGGCGGTGGGGTGGATCGTGTCTGCAAACGCATATCCCGTGCAGGACGGCAGCGCCGCAGGAACCGCGAAACAGGGCATGTTGTAATCGAGGGCGGGCAGGCCGAACCTCGCTGGATCGGCGCGCACCGCGTCCCCAAAGGCGAACGTATCGAAAAACGTGAACGTCGTACCGGGCGCAAGTTGGTAGGTGCCCGTCTGCGCGAACGGACCAAGCACAGTCGCAAACGCGGCATCGAACGCCTGGCTGGCGGCGCGCGCGGCCACCGCCTGGGCCGCGAATACGGGTTCGCTGCCGAGATCGCCGACATTGTACAGCAGCACATGCTTGCCGCCGCCCGCGTAGATGCCGGACACCAGCCCGAAGATGTTGTTGAGCGCAGCGCTCGTGCTCGGCGCGTCGGGTGTTCCCTGGATTTGGGCGCGGACATCGTTGCTGCCGAAGTTGACGACATACAGCGCGTTCGGATCGAGCGGGATGTTGCCCGGGAACGATCCGAAGATCGAGACCTGTGCGGGCAGATCGAGGCTGGGATCGGCGTTGGTCACCGCGCGCGCGCCGCCAACCGCATAGTTCGTGCCGTTCGGGCCGGGCAGGCCGAACAGTTGCGGAGCGATCGGCTGACTGGGGCCGCCGACGAGCTGGCGGTTGAGATAATCGATATACTCCTCGCCGTTCGAGAAGCGGCCATTGTAATAGCCGACAGCGGCGGGGGTGGGATCGGGCAAACCGAGCACCGCCGCACCGATGTGCGCGTTGCCGGTATCGGACAGACTGTCCCCGAAGACGACGATCTGGCTGAACACCTTGGCCGAGGCGGGCGCGGCGATGGCGAGCGCGGCGGCGGCGAGTGCGAGCGCGATTTTCATGGCATTGTCCCCCGTTTGTTCGTTACCCGATGAACAGGAGTATGCATATTCATGGCGGCCGCGCAACGGTTATGCGCTGGATGCCCCGCGTGGACTCGAACCACGATTGGCGGAGTCAGAATCCGCTGTCTTACCATTAGACGACAGGGCAGTCGCCGGACACGCGAGCTAGGCGGCATGCGCGCGCGTGTCAACGCGTGACCACCGTTAACGCGCATGTTGCGGTGCATTGCGGACGCGCTTACACTTTCCCTTAGCGCGCGTGGATACCCCTCCACGGGTGGAATATTGGAACGATGCCGATGGAACTGGACGCGGGCCTTGTGCTCGCGGCCCCGCATGCCGAGAGCGTGCGCGAGGCCGCCGATCCCCGCGCCCGCCGCCGTACCTATGCTGCGCTCGATCTGGGTACCAACAACTGCCGCCTGCTGATTGCGCGGCAGGCGCCCGGCGGCTTTTATGTCGTGGATAGTTTCAGCCGCGTGGTGCGGCTGGGCGAAGGGCTGCTCGCGAGCGGACGGCTTTCCGAAGCCAGTCAGGATCGGGCGCTCTCCGCACTCGCGGTCTGCGCGGGCAAGATCCGGCGGCGCGAGGTGACGTTGGCGAGGAGCGTGGCAACCGAGGCATGCAGGCGCGCGGCGAACGGCGCGAAGTTCATCGAGCGCGTGTATGAGGAGACCGGGATCGCGCTCGACGTGATCACGCCCGCCGAGGAGGCGCGGCTTGCGGTGCTGGGGTGCCAGGCGCTGATCGAACCGCGCGTGCAGGATGCGATCGTGTTCGATATCGGCGGCGGCTCGACCGAGCTGGTGCTCGTGCGTCCGGGGCCGGACGGCGCGGCGCAGGTGCGCGCATGGGTTAGCCTGCCCTGGGGAGTGATCAGCCTGGCGGAGACCGAGCCAACGGGCATCCCCACGCGCGACGGGCGGCTCGAGGCCTATACGCGCAGCCACGGGCGGGTGGCTGCGGCACTCGCCGCGTTCGCGGAACGCATCGCGCCGATGCTGGACGGGCGCATGCCGCAGCTGCTGGGCACATCGGGCACGGTGACAACTTTGGCGGCGCTGCAAATGGGGCTGCCCGCGTACGACCGTACGGTGGTGGACGGCTGCTACGTGCCAGCGGACGCGATGCGCGAGATCGGCTGGATGCTGGCGGGGAAGTCTCCGGCCGAGCGCGGGCTGCTGCCCACCATCGGACCCGACCGCGCGGACCTGATCGTGGCGGGCTGCGCGATCCTCGAGGCGATCCTCGCGGCGTTTCCAACCGAGCGGCTGCGGATCGCGGATCGCGGCATCCGCGAGGGCATCCTGCGTACCCTGATTGCACGCGATGGCGATTAGCCGCGGGCCGGGGCGGCGCGGCGGCACGGGCACAGGCGCGCGCGGCGCGGTCGGTTCGGGGACCGAGGGCGTCGGCGGTGCGTCGCGCGGCGCGAAGCAGCGCGTGCTGACCGCGCGCCACCGCAGCCAGGCGTCGGCCGCATGGATCGCGCGCCAGCTGGCGGACCCCTATGTCGCGGCGGCGAAGGCGGCGGGCTACCGTGCGCGCTCGGCGTTCAAGCTGATCGAGCTCGACGAGCAGTTCGGCATATTGGCGGGCACACAGCGCATTCTCGATCTGGGTGCCGCACCCGGCGGCTGGACGCAGATCGCGCGCATCCGAAGGCCGCACGCACGCGTGGTGGCCTTGGATGTGCTGGCGATGGAGACAATGGACGGCGTGACCATCCTGCTGGGCGATATTCGCGACGAGGAGACCCCCGCGCGTGTGGGCGATGCGCTCGGTGGCGCGGCCGATCTCGTGCTCTCGGACATGGCGGCGAACACGGTCGGGCACCGTCAGACCGATCACCTGCGCACGATGGGCCTGATCGAGGCGGGGCTCGATCTGGCCGAGACGGTGCTGGCTCCGGGCGGCGCGTTCGTGGCCAAGGTGCTGGCCGGCGGCGCAGACGGCGCGCTGGTGACGCGGCTCAAGCAGGGCTTCGCCACCGTGCGCCACGCCAAACCCGCGAGCAGCCGCAAGGAGAGCCGCGAATTGTATGTGGTCGCGCAGGGGTGGAAGGGGCCTAGTACAC
>JBBQJX010000068.1:0-8083 GCA_038326295.1 Sphingomonadales bacterium | reverse complement strand
GGCACATCGATCTGGTGGTCGAGGCGGGGCTGAAGTCGTGGGACGCGTGCGGCCCGCGCGCGGTGATCGAGGGCGCGGGCGGGATGGTTTGCGACTGGGATGGTACTGCGGCAGACGAGGGGCGGATGCTGTTCGCGGGATCGGCGAGCGTGGCGGCGGCGGCGCGGGGGGTGTTGGGGGGTTTAGGGGCGGGGCTACGCTGCGCGCCCCCTCCCTCACCCTGGCCTGCGGCCTGTCCCTCTCCCGCAAGCGGGAGAGGGAAATGCGAGGCGTCAGCCGAGCGAGGGTGAGGGAGGGCCACGTGCCGCGTTGCGACGAGCGCTCCGCGGGCGCACATATGCCCCATGCACCCCACCCGCCCTGGTCTCCTGCTTGCCGCGCTGATCGCGGCCGCGTGGCTGACCATCCACATTGGCGGCATCTTCGTGTGGAAGCTGGGCGCATGGTCCGCGCCGCTGATCCTCGTGCAGGCGTGGCTCTCGACCGGGCTGTTCATTGTCGCACACGATGCGATGCACGGCAGCCTCGCGCCCGGCCGCCCGGCGCTGAACCTTTGGGCGGGCCGGATCGCGCTGCGGCTGTATGCGATGCTGAGCTTCGATGCGTTGCGCCCCGCGCACTTCGAACATCACCGTCGTCCGGGGACCGACACCGATCCCGATTTCCACCCCGGTCGCCCGCGCGCCTTCGTGCCCTGGCTGATCCGCTTCTTCGGCGGATATTATACGCACATGATGCTGCTGCTAATCACGCTGCGCATCTGGGCGTACATCTTCCTCGGCGCGGACGCGGTGCATATCGTGCTGTTCTGGGGCGTCCCCTCGGTGCTCGCGGTGCTCCAGCTCTTCTATTTCGGCACCTTCCTGCCGCACCGCCACGCGCACGACGCGTTCGCGGACCGGCACAATGCACGCTCGAACGACATGGGGCGCTGGGCGGCGGTGGCGAGCTGCTTCAACTTCGGCGCGTACCACCACGAGCATCATCTGCACCCCGATACGCCGTGGTTCCGCCTACCCGCGCGCCGGCAGCGCCGCGAGAACCTCGTCCGCAGTCAGGCCGAAATCGGCTAGCGCATATTTGTGCGCGGCGTGACGCGGGCGTGCTGCCTCGCGCGCAAGCCACGCGCTCGCCGCCGCGCGGACCGAGGCCGGATAATCCAGCCCCGCGAAATCGAGCGCGCGGCCGAGCGCGCCCAGCGGATCGCGGTTGGTCTCCTCGAAATCGAGATCGAGCATGCGGGGCGCGTCCGGGCGCGCGCGGAAGTCGGCCACCGCCGCGAAGCGCTGGACGGTCTTGTGCAGCCACTCGCGCCCCACCCATGCGGGATCGAGCTCGTCGGTCTGCAACACCATCGAATGCCAGGCGAGGCTGGCCGAAGACGCGACGATCGTCACCGGATCGCGGTGCGTGACGATCACGCGCGCGTCCGGAAACGCACCGAACAGCGCGGGCAGGTTCGCCATGTGTTGCGGGGTCTTGAGCAGCCACGGCTTGCTCTCATCGTCCCCGCGCGCGCCGCCGACCAGCCGCAGCAGCCGGGCAAGATGCGCATAGGCGGGCGCGGCGTCCGCCCCCTCGCACCAGCGGGCATAGGTGGGGATTGGCCGCTGCGCCTCGAGCTGCGCGCCCCAGAAGCTCTGCTCGAGCAGCCCCAGTTCCTCGTCGGGATCGCGCGCGCGCATCGGGTGGATCGCATCCACCTGCGGATTGGTCGCGCGCCCGGCGGCGAGCATGATCGCCATCAGCCACGCGCGCGGATCGAGGCGGCCGCGCGGCGGCACGGGGAAATTGGATTCGAACAATCGCAGATGGACGAGGCCCGGGTGCAGCGCGAGCAGCCGTTGCAGCCGTGTGGTGCCGCTGCGCATCGGCCCCGCGATCACGAGCGGCGCGACAAGCCTGCGTGCCGCCCATTCGGGGTGCGCGCGCAGCCGCGCGAAGGCGCGCGCGCGCTCGGTCAGCACCTTGATCGCCTGGCCGTGGCTGAGCGTGCGTCCGATCGGGTTCAGCCGCGCCTCGGTGCGGCATGCGGCGAGGAACTGCTCGAACCCCGCGCGCCAGTCCGGCTCGGGACCGAAATCGGCCTCGGGCACTTGGCCCTGCGCCTGCGACAGCACCGTTGCGGGATCCAGATCGGGCCAGGGCAGCGTGCCGCGTGCCCAAAGGCGGGTCAGCAGCGCGGCGAACGCGCGGTAGCCCCACGGGCGGTGGGCGGTTGGCGGCTTCAGTGCGCCGGGCGCGATCGGCGACATCACGCGCCAGCCTTTGGACAAGCCCGCGCGCGCGCGCAAGCGGCGGGTGTGCGATGGGAAGTGGGGGGCTTCTGTTGCCCGGTGCCCCCCGTACCGCTGGAGTCCATTCTGTTGCCCGGCTGGCCCAGCCGCGCGTTCGTCAGTTTAACTTCGTCCGTGAGGACTTAGTTACGCTGCGACCGCGTATGCCACGTTATCGTTAGCATCTATGGTTTTGAACGGTTTTACGGCGCATTCAGGCCGGGCGAACGATACCGTCTTTGATTGCACGTCGATCCTATTTCGACCCCAGCATCGGGCCTGCGTGCAGGGCCGGTGGTGGAGTCGCCGGGTACCGCCCCCGGGTCCGAACAACTATTACACGGCGCGTACTATCGCCATAGCCTCCGAGGAAGCATCGCTTATCTAGGCCTTTTCGCCCCGTTGCACAACGGCCGGGGCTCCGGAGAACGAGCATGAGCAAGTCCGCCCTGATCATCGGTGCCTCGCGCGGAATCGGGCTGGGCCTCGTGCGCGAGTACCGCGCGCGCGGCTGGACCGTAAGCGGAACCGAACGCGCGCATTCGGACGATCTGCATGCCACCGGGGCCGAGGTCCTGCACGCGGACGTGTCCGATCACGGTTCGGTCGATGCGCTGGGGCACGCGCTTGGCGAGCGGCATTTCGATCTGATCTTCTTCGTCGCGGGGCAGTGGGGGCCCAAGCACCAGTCGCCGCTGCAGGCGCGCATTGCGGAATCCGCCGCGCTGTTCGTCGCCAACGCCATCGGCCCGGTGGCAGCGGCCGAGCGCCTTGCCGCCAACGCCGCGCCCGGCGGCACGGTCGCCTTCATGACGAGCGGCCTGTCCTCGATCGGCGAGAGCAGCGGCGGCTTCGCGCTGTACCGGGGCAGCAAGGCGGCGCTCAACATGATGGCCAAATCCTTCGCGCTCTCGGACTTGGCCAAGGGCCGCACCGTCCTCGTGCTGGATCCGGGATGGGTGCAGACCGACATGGGCGGGCCTAAAGCGACGATCACGGTCGAGCAGAGCGCGCGCGGGCTGGCGGACACGATCGCGCTAACCGCGGGGAGCGGGCGTTTCGCCTTCCTCACCCGCGCGGGGGCCGAACAGCCCTGGTGACGGCCGCGCTCCATCTCCGCTTACCGTAGACATTCTGTCCAGTTGAACTCGGGCGATGAGCTCGATTTGGCTCGTCTCAACGGCATTGTACGATCGACTTACCCCGCTACGTATGCTATCGACGTGGTTTCGCAAACAACCTGCGTCTTCAGCTTGTAGAAAAAACGTTACGCTATCGTGTTTCTTCTGAGAGGGGTGGCCATGCGTCGATTGATGATTCTCATTTTGCTTGGGACTTCCGCTTCGGCCAGTGCCGGATTTGTGCACGCAAATCTGACAGGCCCCGTTCGGCTGGGGCCCACATCGCCTGCGCCGGACAGCCTGTCGTTTTCGCTTGGACTGAGCGATTATTTTGCGGGACCCGAATTGCCGTACATCGATCCGGCCGAACTCGACCGCTACCGCCTGCGCCTGACCGCGACGCTCGAACCCGATACGATCACCGATGGCGCGCCTACCTATTGGGTCGAAGGCGCGTTGGGGCGCGATGATGGTCTCGGCCAGGCCATCGAACCCCAGCGGACGGCGTTTGCGGTGGACGGGGCCGGGGTGGGGGGGATCTTGCTGTCCCTGTTCTTCATCAGCCCGCTCAGTCCCGATGCGCCGGACTTCTCCGCCACGAACGGCTCCTACCTCGGCGGCACGGTCACGCTGACGAGCGAAAGCGAGGGCGTCTTCGAGGGGCAATTCATCGATCCACTCTACGACACCGTGCCCGAACCTGCGACGCTCGCGCTGTTCGGTCTGGGCGCGATCATGCTCGGACGGCGCCGCCGGGCCTGAGGGCTATTCGAACTCGAGGATGATCTCGTCCGCCGCCACGCTCGCCCCCGCCGTGGCGCGGATCGCCTTTACCGTGGCGGCCCGCGTGGCGCGCAGGATGTTCTCCATCTTCATCGCTTCCACCACCGCAAGCGGCTGCCCGGCTTCCACCTTCTCTCCCACTTCCACGCGCAGCTCCGTCAGCAGGCCGGGCATCGGCGAGAGCAGCAGGCGCGAGGTGTCGGCGGGCGGGCGCACGATCATATGCGTGTGGAGGTCGGCGGCGCGCGGGGTCAGCACGCGCGCCATGTGCTTCGCGCCGCGCGCGGTCAGTCGGTAGCCCACGCCGACACGCTCGACCGATATGGCAGTCGCCGCGCCGTCCACCTCGGCCTCGAACAGCGGATCGCCGGGGGCCCATGCGCTTTCCAGCCGTAGCTTGCGGCCCTCGAACTCGATTGCCGTGAACTTGCCCGCTTCGATCAGGCGCACGTCGTGGCGGTCGCCGCCCAGCAGCACCGCCCAGCGATCCCCCCACTCGGGCCCGTGCCCGTTCAGCCTGCCGCCGATCTCGCCCGCGCGCGCCGCCAGCCGCACGTGCACCGTGGCCGCCGCCGCGATCAGATGCGCGCGTGCGTCGTCGGATACCGGCGCGCCGTGGAAGCCGTCGGGATATTCCTCGGCGATGAAGCCCGTGGTGATCGCGCCGCTGCGGAAGCGCGGATGCTGCATTACCGCGCTCAGGAAATCGAGATTGTGATTGAGCCCGCGCACCACATACGCATCGATTGCCGCGATCTGCGCATCGATTGCCGCCTCGCGCGTGGGGCCATGCGTGATCAACTTGGCGATCAGCGGATCGTAGTGGATGCTGATCTCGCTGCCTTCCACGACGCCCGTATCGACGCGCACGGTTGGCGAAGCGGCGGGCTGGCGCAAGGTGGTCAGCCGTCCGATCGAGGGCAGGAAACCGCGATAGGGGTCCTCGGCATAAACGCGGGATTCGACCGACCAGCCGTCGAGCCGCACCTGATCCTGGCGGAGCGGGAGAGGTTCGCCCGCCGCCACGCGGAGCATCAGCTCGACGAGATCGAGCCCGGTCGTCATCTCGGTCACCGGATGCTCGACCTGCAGCCGCGTGTTCATTTCGAGGAAGTAGAACTCGCCCGTCGCGCCCGAGACGATGAACTCGACCGTGCCCGCCGAATAATAGCCGACCGCGCGCGCCAGTTCGACCGCCTGCTCGCCCATCGCGCGGCGCTGTGCTGCGGTGAGGAAGGGGGAGGGGGCCTCCTCGATCACCTTCTGGTGGCGGCGCTGCACCGAACATTCGCGCTCGTTTAAATAAAGCAGGTTGCCGTGCTTGTCGCCGATCAGCTGGATTTCGATGTGGCGTGGGGACGTGACGAACTTCTCGATGAACAGCCGGTCGTCGCCAAAGCTCGCCAGCGCCTCGTTCCTGACCGACTGATACCCCTCGCGCAGTTCGCCCTCGGAGTATGCGAGCCGCATCCCCTTGCCGCCGCCGCCCGCTGAGGCCTTCATCATCACCGGATAGCCGATCTCGTCGGCGATGCGCGCCGCGTGATCCGCGTCCTCGATCTCGCCGACGAAGCCCGGCACCACGCTCACCCCCGCCGCGCGCGCGAGCTTTTTGGATTCGATCTTGTCGCCCATCGCGGCGATGGCGGACGCGGGCGGGCCGATGAAGGCGATCCCCGCCGCCTCGAGCGCGGCGGCAAAGCTGGTGCGTTCCGAAAGGAAGCCATAGCCGGGGTGCACCGCCTGCGCGCCGGTGGTGAGGCACGCGGCGACAATGGCGTCGGCCAGCAGATACGACTGCGCGGCGGGCGGCGGCCCCAGCCGCACCGCCTCGTCCGCCATCGCCACGTGCAGCGCGCCCGCATCCGCATCCGAATAGACCGCGACCGTCGCGATCCCCATCGCGCGCGCGGTCCGGATGACCCGGCAGGCAATCTCGCCGCGGTTGGCGATGAGGATTTTGGTGAACATGGGGTTAGGCTTGGACCGGGCGAGACAGGAAGCGTCAAGCCGCGCGTAGCTGCGGTTGACACCCGCAGACCTGTATTAGACCCCCGGTACGGCAAGACACAGGGAAAAAATAATGCGATATTTTTTTGCGATGGCGGCTTGCCTGGCGGCGGGCAATGCGGGCGCGGTGACGATCACGCTCGGCGGGACCGCCGTTACGGGCCAGGGAATCAAGAGCAGCCAACTCGTTTCATATGAGGAGACTTTCGACCAAGGGGCCGGCGTGTGCGGAACGACGACGCAGCTTGGAATCCCGTTCACCACAACCAGCGATTATGACGACAATGGTGGTGTGGTGGCGCTCAAGGGCAACAAACTTAATCGTTACTCAGCGCCTGCGGGCGATACGAGTTGCTACCTGTCGGCCGGATTTGTTTTCCAGAATAATTATCAAATTATCGTCAATCCGGCCGGAGCCGACTACGTCGGTCTTTATTGGGGAACATTGGACGACTATAATTCGATCGCCTTTCTGGATAGCGTCGGTACCTTCCTTTTAGAGTACACCGGTACCGACATAGCGGTCATGTTCGGCGCCCCGCTTCTCTCCAGTCAGTATGTAAACTTTGCGTTCGATGCGAGCGAGATCATCTCCTCTCTCAGTATCTCCAGCTACAGCAATTATGCCTTCGAGCTCGATAACCTCGCGGTGCACGCCCGTTACAGCGGCCAGGTCTTCATCCAGACTGGCGGGCTGGACGCCGACGAGCGGCCAGGCGCGGCGCTCGCGTCGATCGTGGCGCTCTGCGGTGGAGCGCTGGTCGCTTATCGCCAACGTCCCGCGCGACGGGCCTAAGTCACTCGCAAGCGGTGGTCCCGCAGCGGCCCTCGGCTACCCGCGATCCTTGGCAGCAGCCGTAAAGGATCGACCGGCACCCACCCGCGCACTGTCTCGAAGCGCATCTGCGGCGCGTCTACCCCGCCCCTCCGCCCGCGCGCCCGATGACGTTGGGCCAGATTTGTGATAACCGCTGCGCCAATGTTCGTAGGGAGCACCACGATGCCAATACTGACGATGAAGGACGGCACCGAGATTTTCTATAAGGACTGGGGCACCGGCCAGCCGCTCATGTTCCATCACGGTTGGCCGCTGTCCGCTGACGATTGGGACGCGCAGCTGATGTTCTTTCTGGGCGAGGGCTACCGCGTGATCGCGCACGACCGCCGGGGCCACGGCCGCTCCACACAGACCGATACCGGCAACGACATGGATACCTATGCCGACGACGTGGCGGCGCTGGTAACCTCGCTCGACCTCGAAGGCGCGATCCACATCGGCCATTCGACCGGCGGCGGCGAGGTCGTCCGCTTCCTTGCCCGCCACGGGACCGCGCGCGCCGCCAAGGCGGCGATCATCAGCGCCATCACGCCGGTGATGATCAAATCGGACAAGAACCCAGGCGGAACGCCAATGGAAGTTTTCGATGGCTTCCGCAGCGCCCAGATGGCGAACCGGGCGCAGCTCTTCCTCGATGTCGCGGCAGGGCCGTTTTACGGCTTCAACCGGCCGGGCGCCAAAGTCTCCGAAGGCACTGTTCGCAACTGGTGGCGTCAGGGCATGATGGGCGGAACGAAGCCGCAATATGATTGCATCAAGGTCTTCTCCGAGACCGATCTGACCGAAGATCTGCGTAAGATCGATATCCCGCTGTTGATCATGCACAGCGAGGACGATCAGATCGTGCCATACGCCGATTCGGCCCCTCTCGCCGCAAAACTCGCGCCGCACGCCACATTGAAGACGTACAAGGACCTGCCGCACGGGATGCCCGCGAGCCATCCCGATATCGTCAACGCGGACCTGCTGGCGTTCTTCCGCGCCTGAACTTAACGCGCTGGAAGCAGCCGCATCGGATCCACCGGCACCCGCCCCCGCCGCACCTCGAAGTGGAG
>JBBQJX010000067.1:0-8125 GCA_038326295.1 Sphingomonadales bacterium | reverse complement strand
CGCCCCCCGGCGTAATCACCCCCCATCACCCAACGCGGGCACATAGCCCGGTCGCGCGCCCTCCCCAGGAAGGCCCGTGCCCCGCCCGCGCCAGGATCAACCGGACAGGAGTTATCCCCTATGGCGACCCCGCAGGTCTCTATGGCGCAGCTGCTCGAGGCAGGCGCCCATTTCGGCCACCAGACACATCGCTGGAACCCCCGTATGGCCCCCTATATTTTCGGGGATCGCAACGGCGTTCATATCATCGATCTATCCCAAACCGTGCCGCTGTTCAGCCGTGCGCTCGATTTCGTGCGCTCCACCGTGGCGGCGGGCGGCAAGGTGCTGTTCGTCGGCACCAAACGCCAGGCGCAGGAGCCGATGGCCGAAGCCGCGCGCCGCAGCGGACAATTTTACGTCAACCACCGCTGGCTGGGCGGCATGCTCACCAACTGGAAGACGATCTCGGGCTCGATCAAGCGCTTCAAGGGCCTCGAAGAAAGCCTGTCGGGCGACACCGCCGGCTTCACCAAGAAAGAAGTCCTCAAGCTCACGCGCGAACGCGACAAGTTCGAGCTCAGTCTCGGCGGCATCCGCGATATGGGCGGCCTGCCGGACATCATCTTCGTGATCGATGTCAACAAGGAAGCGCTCGCCATCAAGGAAGCCAATACGCTCGGCATCCCCGTGGTCGCCATCCTCGATACCAACACCGATCCCAACGGCATCGCCTTCCCGGTCCCCGGCAACGACGACGCCAGCCGCGCCATCAAGCTCTATTGCGACGCGATTTCGGACGCTATCCTCGATGGTCGCCAGGGCCGCTCGCGCGATATGGGGCTCGATATGGGCGCGATGGCCGAGCCCGAAATGGAGCCCGTGCTGATCCTCCACGATCACGCCGCCGCCGCCGCCGGAGAGCCGCAGCCCGTCTTCACCGGCGAGGAACTGATGCCCGCGCCCGAGCCCGCGCTGAGCGAGGCCGAACTGAACGACGTGCTGCCGCCAGCCTACACGCCGCATTTGCCGATGCCCGAGCAATCGGCAATCCAGTCGTAGAAGTCAGCCGCGCGCATCCAGTCGCGCGCATCCCGATATCGCCGCAGGTCGGCGCGATCACGAGAAGGACGATTTATGGCCGAAATCAGCGCGACCACGGTGCGCGACCTGCGCGAGCGCACCGGCGCAGGCATGATGGATTGCAAGAAGGCACTCACCGCCAATGACGGGAATTTCGAAGCGAGCGTCGATTGGCTGCGCTCGAAGGGCCTCGCCGCCGCCGCCAAGAAAGCGGGCCGCACCGCCGCCGAAGGTCTGGTCGGCGTCAGCGTCCACGGGCTGCGCGGCGCGGTGGTCGAGGTCAATTCGGAAACCGATTTCGTCGCCAAGAACACGCAGTTCCAGGCGTTCGTGCGTGCAGCGGTCGAGGTCGCGCTCGATGTCGGCCACGATGTCGCGGCGATCGCCGCCGCCCCGATGCCCGGCGGCACGGGAACGGTAAGCGAGGCGCTGACCAACAATATCGCCACCATCGGCGAGAACCAGTCGCTGCGCCGCGCCGCGCTCCTCGAGATCGGCCGCGGTCTCATCGCGCCCTATATCCACAATCAGGTGACCGAAGGGCTGGGCAAGATCGGCGTGCTGATCGCGCTCGAAAGCGCGGCCTCAGCCGACGTGCTCGCCCCGCTAGGCCGGCAACTGGCGATGCACGTAGCGGCGGCGAACCCGCTCGCGCTCGACGATAGCGGCATCGATGCGGGCCTGCTCGAACGCGAACGCGCCATCGCGCGCGAGAAAGCGGCGGATAGCGGCAAGCCGCCCGAGATCGTCGAAAAGATGATCGAAGGCAGCGCGCGCAAGTTCGCCACCGAAAATTCGCTGATGAGCCAAGTCTTCGTCATCGACGGCAAATCCAAGATCGCCGACGTGGTCGCCAGGGCCGCCAAGGAAGCCGGCGAGGCGATCGCGCTCGCAGGATTCGTCCGATTCCAGCTCGGCGAAGGCATCGATCGTGGCCCCGAAACCGATTTCGCCGCCGAGGTTGCGGCGGCAGCGGGGCAGGGCTAGCGCGCTCCGGCCGCCCCGCGCCCTTCTACAAGGCGCGGACGATCGGGGTTGATGCGACCCGCGATGCGTTCGACCGAGGCTGAATCGACGTCGGCTTGGCCCAGAATCGCACGGACGCGCACGATGTCACCTGCCGCCATTGCCGCCTCGAACGCGTCGAGTTCGCCGAGCGCGAACAGGCGTTCGTTGACGGTCATCCCCGCGAGCTGGGCTTCAATCATTCCGGCGCTCCATGCTGACGATGTCCACTATCACGATTTGGGTGGCGGGCGAAGGAATGAGAAGCTCCGGCGCGCCCCCGCGTTTCCCGTCGAGCGGAAGCGCGTCTCGCTGGCGGATGCCAGTGGTATTGACGAGGTCTCCAATCGCCAGCCATTCCGCGCTATTGGCGTCGGGCAGTCCGTGTGTGTCGCGCGCGTCGGGCAGCGTGCGGGGGTCGACCGTCGTCCACGAAAAGCCGAGACGCGCCGCAGCGCCGCCGAAGAGCCTGTATATCCGCACCCGGCTTGCCTAGCAGCGCGACAATGGGCCGAGCAACGGACGAGGGTCACACGCGCGTCTTGTTGCATAGGGCCCCCGGCGGTATGCGCGCAGCCGTGACCACCATTCCCTACAAGCGCATCCTCCTCAAGCTCTCGGGCGAGGTGCTGATGGGATCGGGCCAATATGGCATCGATCCCGCGATCACCGCGCGCATCGCGGGCGAGATCGCGGACGCGCGCACGATGGGGGTGGAGATCTGCGTCGTCGTCGGCGGCGGCAACATCTTTCGCGGCCTGGCGGCGGCCGCCAAGGGCTTCGACCGCGCAAATGCGGACTATAAGGGCATGCTCGCCACCGTCAAGAACGCGCTCGCGGTGCAGAATGCGCTTGAAGCGATCGGCGCCGACACGCGCGTGCAGTCCGCGATCCCGATGCCAAGCGTGTGCGAGCCGTACATCCGCAGGCGTGCCACCCGCCACATGGAGAAGGGCCGCGTCGTCGTCTTCGCGGCGGGCACCGGCAATCCCTTCTTCACGACCGATACCGCCGCCGCGCTGCGCGCCGCCGAGATGGGCTGCGATGCGCTGTTCAAGGGCACCAGCGTCGACGGCGTCTACACCGCCGATCCCAAGCGCGACGCGTCCGCACGCCGCTTCGAGGAAGTCAGCTTCTCCCGCGTCCTTGCCGACGACTTGAAGGTGATGGACGCCAGCGCCATCGCCTTGTGCCGGGACAACAATATCCCGATCATCGTCTTCAACATCCGCGAACCCGGCAATTTCGCGCGCGTTCTGGCGGGCGAAGGTGTATCGACGATCGTTCGCGAAGCCGCGTGACGCGGAGCTTTGGAAGAAGGTACCCAATGGCCAAGTTCGATAAACCCGATCTGGAACGCCGCATGAACTCGGCGGTGGAAAGTCTGAAGGGCGATCTGACCGGGCTGCGCACCGGCCGCGCCTCCGCCTCGCTGCTCGATCCGATCATGGTCGAGGTGTACGGCGCGCACATGCCTTTGACGCAGGTGGCGACGGTGACCGTGCCCGAAAGCCGCATGATCGCGGTGCAGGTCTGGGACAAGTCCAACGTGCAGCCCGTAGAAAAGGCGATCCGCTCGGCGGGCCTCGGCCTGAACCCGATCACCGACGGGCAGAACTTGCGCCTCCCCATCCCCGATCTCAACGAAGAACGGCGCAAGGAACTCGCCAAACTCGCGTCCACCTATGCCGAAAAGGCCCGCGTCGCGATCCGCAACGTGCGGCGCGACGGGATGGAAGCCTTGAAAGCGGACGAAAAAAAGGGCGACATCAGCCAGGACGAACAAAAACGCCACGAAACCGAAGTACAAAAACTCACCGACAAGAACATCGCCGATGCAGACGCAGCCGCCACCGCCAAGGAAAAAGAGATCCTAGGCAAGTGAGCCTCGGCCTCGCCCGGGCTGTGGAGAACGGCGAGGGCACCCGCGCGCCCTTCCATGTGGCAATCATCATGGACGGCAACGGCCGCTGGGCCAAGAAACGCTTCCTGCCGCGCGTCGCGGGGCATCGCGCGGGGGTGCAGGCAGTGCGCCGCGTGATCGAGGCCGCGCCCGATCTGGGGATCGACGTACTGACTCTCTATGCTTTCAGCAGCGAGAACTGGCGGCGGCCTGTAGACGAGGTCACCGACCTGATGGGCCTGCTGCGGCAGTATCTGCGCTCCGAGATCGATGAGTTGCACTCGAATGGCGTGCGGCTGCGGTTTATCGGGGACTTGTCGAGGTTATCGGCGGATTTACAGGCGATGCTGGCCGAAGCAGGGCGGCGAACGGCGGGCAATACACGCCTGACGCTCGTGCTGGCGCTCAACTACGGTGCGACCGACGAGATGGCGCGCGTGGTGCGCGGTATCGCGGCCGACGTGGCGGCGGGGCGGCTCGCGGTCGACGCTATCGATGCCGACGCCATCGAGTCGAGGCTGGACACGGCAGGATTACCGCCGCCCGATGTCGTCGTGCGCACGAGCGGCGAGCAGCGGTTGAGCAACTTCCTGCTGTGGCAGGCGGCTTACGCCGAACTGGTGTTCGTCGATACGCTGTGGCCCGATTTCGACGGCGCGAAGCTGGGCGCGGCGGTGGAATCGTACCGCGCGCGGGAGCGGCGCTTTGGCGGCCGCTGAGATGGCGCCGTCCGGCGCGCTGCGGCCGCGGCGCGAGCTGGCGACGCGCGTTGTGGTGGGGGGTGGTCTGGCGGCATTGGCGTTGGCATCCATCGGAAATATTTGGACTTTCGCCGCGCTCATCGCTTTTGCAGCATCGCTGGCATTGGTGGAGTGGGTGCGGCTCGCCTTGTTCGCCCAGCCACTCGGCACGTTCCTGGGACTGCTTTACGTCGGGGCTCCCGCCGCTTCGCTGATCTGGCTTCGGGCTCAACATGAAGGCATCCACCACGTTCTCATCGTGTTCGGCCTGGTTTGGGGAGCGGATATCGGCGCTTACCTGCTTGGCCGCAGCATTGGCGGACCCAGGCTGTGGCCAGCCATCAGTCCCAACAAGACGTGGGCCGGCTTGGCTGGCGCACTGATCGGAGCCTGTGTCGGAAGCGCGATCGCCGTTTGGGCAACGACTTTTTTAGCCGCTCAGGCGTTCTGGATGTTCTCACCAGCGCTGATCGCGTGCGCGTTGCTCGCGCAAGGAGGCGACTTGTTCGAGAGTTGGCTCAAGCGGCGCGCGGGGGTCAAGAATTCGGGAACGTTGCTGCCGGGGCATGGCGGCGTGCTCGATCGGCTGGACAGCCTCGTGCCGGTCGCGCCCGCAGTGGCGGGGGCAGTTTGGCTGGGGTGGTTATGAGAGTTGGGGCCGCATGAAAACCCTCGCCATCCTCGGCGCTACCGGCTCGGTCGGCCGCTCGACGCTCGATCTGGTCGAGCGCGAGCCCGAACGGTGGCGGGTGCGCGCGCTCAGCGCCGATACCAACGCGCGCGAACTCGCCGCGCAGGCGATCCGCACGCGCGCCGAGATCGCAGTGGTGGCGGACGAAGCCGCCTACGCCGACCTCAAGGCCGCGCTCAACGGCTCCGGCATCGAAGCCGCCGCCGGGGCGCAAGCTCTCGCCGACGCGGCGGACGCGGATATCGTCATGGCGGCGATCGTAGGCGCGGCGGGGCTACGGCCCACATTGCGCGCGGTGGAGCGAGGCGCAACCGTGGCCATCGCCAACAAGGAAACGCTCGTCTGCGCGGGCGCGCTCGCCCGCGCGGCCGCCGCCCAATCGGGTGCGCGACTGCTTCCGGTCGATAGCGAGCATAACGCCATCTACCAGTGTTTCGATTTCGATCACCCCGAACGCATCGCGCGCGTGATCCTCACCTGCAGCGGCGGACCGTTCCGCGAGGCGACCACCGAACAGATGCGCACCATGACCCCCGCGCAGGCGGTGAAGCACCCGGTATGGTCGATGGGCGGCAAGATCAGCGTCGACAGCGCCACGCTGATGAACAAGGGCCTCGAACTGATCGAAGCGTGGCACCTGTTCCCCGTAAGCATCGATCAGCTGGGTGTGCTGATCCACCCGCAATCGGTCGTCCACTCGATGGTCGAATATGTCGATGGCTCCACGCTCGCACAGCTCGGAACGCCCGATATGCGCATCCCGATCGCCTATGCGCTGGCGTGGCCCGACCGGATGCAGACCCCGTGCGAACGGCTCGATCTCGCAAGGATCGCCCGCCTCGACTTCGCCGAACCCGATCCCGCGCGCTTCCCCGCGCTGGGGCTGGCGTGGGCGGCGCTGCGCGCGGGCGGAGCATCCACCAATATCCTGAACGCCGCCAACGAGATTGCGGTGGCCGCCTTCCTTGCGGGTCGTATCGGCTTCCTCGATATCGCGGCTACGGTGGAAGAGACTTTGAGCGCCGAACCCGCGCAGCCAATGTTCAGCTTGGAAGACGTAATCGCGATCGACACCGCCGCACGGGTCCGCGCGCGCGGCATCGTGAACACAAGGAGCCGCTGATGCATGGCCTGCTGCCCGAGGGGATTTACAATCTGCTCGCCTTCATCGCGGTCATCGCACCGCTGGTGACAGTGCACGAGTTCGGCCATTATCTGGCGGGCCGCGCATTCGGGGTGAAGGCGGAGACGTTCTCGATCGGCTTTGGCAAGGAATTGCTCGGCTTTACGGACCGGCGTGGGACAAGATGGAAATTGTCCGCGATCCCGTTCGGTGGCTATGTGAAGTTTGCGGGCGATGCGAACGCGGCGTCGCTGCCTGGCGATGTCTCGCATATGCCGCCCGAGGAGCGCGCACGCACGCTCAACGTCAAGCCGCTTTGGCAGCGCGCGACGATCATCGCGGCGGGGCCGTTCACCAATTTCCTGTTCGCCGCCCTGCTGCTCGCGGGGCTGTACACCGCCGTCGGCCAGGCGCGCACCGATACGGGGCCGATGGCGGTGGGGACGGTGCAGGCGGGGAGCGCGGCGGCGGCGGCAGGGCTGCGCACGGGAGACGTGATCGGCACGCTCGACGGCCAGGCAGTCAAGAGTTTCGCCGATTTTGCGGAGCAGCTCTCGCATAATCGCGGGGTGCCGGTGCGCCTGGATATCTCGCGTGGGGGCGACGCGCTGGTGAGCGTGGTGATGCCGCAAGCAGTGACGCGCCCGGGTGCGAACGGCAAGCCGGTGACGCACTGGATGCTGGGCGTTGGGCCGCCGATTGAGCGCGTCGATCCCTTCACGGGCCTGTGGATGGGCACGCGCGACGTGGCGCGCGCAATCCCTGCGATGGGTCAGGCGCTGATCGACGTGGCCACCGGCGCGCGGGGGTTCAGCGAACTCGCTGGGCCGGTCAAGATGGTGCAGATTTCGGGCGAGCAGGCGGCACAGGGGGCGGGATCGCTTGTATGGTTCATTGCCCTCGTCTCGATCAACCTCGGGTTCATCAATCTGCTGCCAATCCCTGTGCTGGACGGGGGGCATCTCGCCATGTATGCGATCGAGGGTGTGCGGCGCAGGCCGCTTAGTCAGCGGGCGCAGGAACTGGCGTTCATGTCGGGTTTCGCCGCGTTGTTCACCTTCATGATTGCCAAGACTTTGAATGATCTCTCATCGTTCGAACTGTGGCATCGGTTGGCGGGCGTAATCGGGTAAGGCGGCGTGGCCTCGCGGCGGCGGCGGAGTGGAGACGACCATCAAGACGAGTAACCCACCGCGCCGCGCGCGCCACGCGGCGATCCTGCTGATCGGATGTGCGATGGCCGCCGCGCCTGCCCCGGTCCTGGCACAGCAAGCGCAGCCGATCGCCCCCGCGCCAGCGCCCAACGTCGCGCCGCAGACGCCAGGTGGCACAGTGACCTCGATCGAGGTCCGCGGCGCGGAGCGCGTGGAGCCCGAAACTGTTCGGAGCTACGTCGATTTAAAAGTCGGCGATCATTATGATACCGAGAAGCTCGATACGATTATCAAAGCGCTCTACGATACAGACCTATTCGCCGACGCGACGGTCCGCATCGAGAGCGGCGGCGCGATCGTGATCGAAGTCCGCGAGAACCCCGTGGTCAACCGGATCATCTTTGAAGGCAACAAGCGGCTGAAGGAAGACAAGTTTGCCAAGGAGGT
>JBBQJX010000066.1:0-8153 GCA_038326295.1 Sphingomonadales bacterium | reverse complement strand
ACTCTACCGAACCGCGCCCCTCGGGCAGCTCGGCGCGGCCCGCAAACGGGCCAGGGATCGCCAGCTCGCGCTCGGCCACGTCTTCGGCGAGCCGGTCCGCCAGCCCACCCGGGAACTGGAACACTGCCTGTGTGGGCGTATCGCCCGCCAAAGCAGGGTCGCACCGCCAGCGGATTTCCACGCCCCTGAACAGATAGGCCTTGGACCGCGCCAGCCGCATCAGCCGGGCGGGATCGAAAACCGCCTCTGCGCCGAAAATCTCCGCGTCGGGCAGGAACGTCACCGTCGTTCCGCGCCGGTTGGGCACCGTGCCCAGCCGCTGGAGACCCGTCACCGGCGCGCCGCGCGCATACTCTTGCCGGAACAGTTCGCGCCCGCGCGCAACCTCGACCACCAGCCGCTCGGACAAGGCATTCACCACCGAAATGCCCACCCCGTGCAGCCCGCCGCTGGTGGCATAGGCGTCGCCCGAGAACTTGGCGCCCGAATGCAGCATCGTCAGGATCACCTCGAGTGCGGACTTGTCCGGGAACTTGGGATGCGGATCGGTGGGGATACCGCGCCCGTTGTCGCTCACGCTCAGCATGCCGTCGCCAAGCAGCGACACCTCGATGCGGCTCGCATGGCCCGCCACCGCCTCGTCCATCGCGTTGTCGATCACCTCTGCGGCCAAGTGATGCAGCGCGCGCGCGTCGGTGCCGCCCACGTACATTCCGGGCCGACGGCGGACCGGCTCCAGTCCCTCAAGGACCTCGATGCTGGACGCGCCATAATCGGCAGGCGCGGCGATGGCGGCGAAGAGGTCGGACACCGCCTGCTTCTAGGCGCTGCGCGCGAAGCTCGCCAGCACGCAGCCGACCGTAGCGGCGGATAAGTCCGGCGTGCGCCGCGCGACAACATTTTTTGGCCGTTATACGCTTGCAATGCCTATGGTGCAGTGCAATATTCTCTTCGTCGCCAGCGATGGCGACCCTCCCCCAAGAGAAGACTTGGGGCCGGGCCGTCGGGTCCGGCCCCTTTTTTCTGCGTGACGAGTTTCCTCGAAGCCGCTCACGCCCCAGATCGGGATGAGCGTTGCCCCCATAAGAGATAATATAAAGCGTGCATCGCGCTTGAGAAGGCTTGCCCGCAAGAGTCGTTTACCGTACGCGTCGCCAAGTGCTATCCGGCGCTCGAAGGACGTACGTGTCGATCGCGACCCCGACGTCTTTGGTGATGCGCATTCCCGCGCACTTGCTGGCGGATCGGAAAACGATCGATGTTCGATAACGCCTCGGCGATCGATCTGGCCCGCGCGCAATTCGCGTTCACGGTGTCGTTCCACTTTATCTTCCCGGCGTTGTCGATCGGGCTGGCGAGCTATCTTGCGGTCCTTGAAGGAATGTGGCTGCGCACCGGCCGCGAGGTTTTCCTGACGCTGTTCAAATACTGGCTGAAAATCTTCGCGATCACGTTCGGCATGGGTGTCGTATCGGGCATCGTCATGGCGTACCAGTTCGGCACTAACTGGGCGGTATTCTCGGACAAGGCGGGACCCGTGATCGGCCCGCTGATGGCGTACGAGGTGCTGACCGCCTTCTTCCTCGAGGCGGGGTTTCTCGGCGTCATGCTGTTCGGCATGGAGCGCGTCGGGCGCAAGCTGCATTTCGCCGCCACGCTCGCGGTTGCGGCGGGAACCTTCATCTCGGCATTCTGGATCATCGTCGTCAACTCCTGGATGCAGACGCCGCAGGGCCATGGCATCAACGCAAACGGCCAGTTCGTGCCGCTCGACTGGTTGGCGATCATCTTCAATCCCTCGATGCCGTACCGCCTCGTGCATACCGTGCTCGGCGCGTATCTGACGGTGGCCTTCGTCGTCGGCGGCGTTGGCGCGTGGCATCTGCTGCGCGAGCGGCACCACCGCGAAGGCCCGAGCGAGGGAACGCGCGTGATGTTTTCGATGGCGATGTGGATGGCGGCGATCGTCGCGCCGTTGCAGATCCTTGCGGGACATACGCAGGGCGCGAACACGCTCGTCTACCAGCCCGCCAAGATCGCCGCGATGGAGGGTCACTACACGAGCCATGCGCACGGCGCGCCGCTGATCCTGTTCGGGGTGCCCGATCAGGCAAATGGTGTCATGCGGCATACGGTTGAGATCCCGCGGCTGGGTTCGCTGGTGCTGAAGAACAGCCTGAGCGCGCCCATCGAGGGCCTCGATGCGTTCCCGCGCGCGGACTGGGCACCCGTCAACATCGTCTTCTGGTCGTTCCGGTTGATGGTCGCCATCGGCATCGGCATGGGGGTGCTCGGGGGCTGGAGCCTCGTGGCGCGGGCGCGTGGCGGGCTCTACCGCTGGCCCTGGATGCACCGCTTCGCGGTCCTGATGGGGCCTGCGGGCTTTGTCGCGGTCATCGCCGGATGGGTGACAACCGAATCGGGGCGGCAGCCGTTCACGGTGTTCCACCTGCTGCGCACCGCCCAATCGGTATCGCCGCTCGAAGCCCCCGCCGTCGCCACTTCGCTGATCGCGTTCGTGATCGTCTATTTCGCGGTGTTCGGCCCTGGGACGGGCTTCATCCTGAAGCTGATGGGACATTCGCCGCACCCCGGCGAGCGCGGGCCCACCCGTGGAGAGGTGACGCGTACCGCCGGGATCACGCCGGCACAACAGCATGATCCGTCCATGCTCGCGCCGGCGGAGTAGGGCGTGCATATCGATCTCACGATCGTGTGGGCGGGCGTTATCGCGTTCGCGGTCTTCGCCTATGTGGTGATGGACGGATTCGATCTCGGCATCGGCATCCTGTTCCCGTGGCTCGCGAAGGGCGAGGCGCGCAATGCCGCGATCAACTCGGTCGCGCCGGTGTGGGACGGGAACGAGACGTGGCTGGTGCTCGGCGGGGGCGGGCTGCTCGCGGCCTTCCCGCTTGCTTATGCGGTCATCATGCCGGCGGTTTATGTGCCGATCATCGCCATGCTGCTCGGGCTGGTGTTTCGCGGCGTTGCGTTCGAGTTTCGCGCGCGGACCGGGCGGCTATGGCTATGGGACGCCGCCTTCGCGTTCGGCTCGGCACTGGCAGCACTGGCGCAGGGTGTCACGCTCGGTGCCATTCTGCAGGGCATCGTCGTCCACGGCCGCGCCTATGGCGGTGGCTGGTGGGACTGGCTTACGCCGTTCAGCCTGTTGACGGGCGTCGCGGTCGTCATCGGCTACGGCTTGCTCGGTGCGTGCTGGCTGATCTACCGGACCGAGGGGCCGTTGCAGGTGCGCTGTTACGGTCTGGCCCGATGGCTCGGCGCGGCAACGCTGGTCGCGCTGATCGCGGTCAGCGCCGCGACGCCATTCCTGAGCTATAACTATTACAGCCGCTGGCTCCACGCACCAGGCATTTACCTCACTGCGCCGGTGCCAATCCTCGTCGGCGTTACCGCGCTGCTCTTCGTGCGCAGCCTGTCGAGGCGCGCCGAGCTGGCTCCGTTCCTGCTCGCGCTCGGCGTCTTCCTGCTCGGCTTCGTCGGGCTCGGCATCAGCATGTTTCCGTATCTGGTGCCCCCGTCGATCACCATCTGGGACGCCGCCGCGCCACCCTCGAGCCAAATCTTCATGCTGGTCGGCGTGGGAATCATGGTGCCGGTCATCCTTGCCTATACCGGCTATGCCTATTGGGTGTTCCGCGGCAAGGTCGGCCACGAAGGCTATCATTGAGGGCCCCCGCTATATCCCCCGGCATCAGGCGTTGGCTATGGTTCATCGCGCTATGGGCGGCGGGCGTGGCGACGGTCGGCGTCGTCGCGCTGATCCTGCGCGCGTGGATCGGGCACGGATAGGCGCGACGACGTTGCCGGTCAGGCAGCCGAGCAGCTTGCGCCACCGAGCACGCAGAAGCGGGAGCAATGGGGGTGATTGAGCGCGACCGGACCGGCGGCTTCGGCGAGGGTTGAGCCTAGATCGAAGCCCGGATCATAGGGAAGCAGCGTGCACGCGACGACCCGCGGCCCAGGCTCGCCGCGGCGGCGCACGACCATCCGGCTCGACGCGCACATCATGCTATCGGGCGATTTTCCTAGCTTTGCGAAGCAGCTCTCGCTGATCTCGGGAGTGTCGGCGGTGGCGTCCATCGCGGGGAACAGGACGACTTGAACCGGATTGTCTGCATCGAGCGCGAGGCCGATCTCGGCGAACAGGCGCGCGTAGCCCGCGCGCGCGGCTGCCTCGGCCTCGCCCGGCAACGCGCGGCCGGCGACCGCGAGCGAAAGGCCGCTGCGGGCCAGCCAGCGCAGTCCCTCGATCGCAGGCTGCCAGCTCCGTCGACCGCGTTCGGCCTCGTGCACGGCCGCGCTGTGGTGATCGAGGCTGACGCGCAGCGTGAGGCGCTCGCCGTAGCGCGCGCGCAGATCGAGCAGCGCGGCCGCGAAACGGCGCATCGGGCGCATCGCATTGGTGAGCACCAGTAGCCGGTGGCCGCGCGCGAGGCACGCGTCCATGATCGGGATGATCGCAGGATTGAGGAACGGCTCCCCCCCTGTGAGGCCGATCTCGCGCGTGGGCAGTTTGAGCGCCGCGATCTCGTCCAGATAGGCCTCGATCTCGGCCAAGCTAAGATAGACGAGCGCGTCGTTGCGCGGCGAACTCTCGATATAGCAGGTCGCGCAGGCGAGATTGCAAAGCGTCCCCGTATTGAACCACAGCGTTGTCAGCGCGCGCAGCCGCACGCGCGCGCGCGGTTCGCCGCGCGCGGTCCAATCGGGATCGCGGAACTTCGCGGCATCGACCGGGGCGTGCGCGACGGCGAAGGGGGACGGGACGGGCACCATATCCGAATTAGGCACGCCGCGCCCGCGCCAACAGGGCCGCCCAACGCTTGAGCAACGGGTGGAACAGCAGCGGCTGGGCGCTCTCGAACGCCGCTGCCTTCGACGCTTCGGAGCGCGTCGGATAGGCGATAATAGTGCTCGCGAGCGCGAAAAGCGAGGCACGGCGCGCGAGGATTTGGCTCCAAGAGAGCAGCAGTTCGCCCGCGTGCGCCCCGACGATGGTTACGCCGACAACGCGGCCGCGCGCGCGGACCAGCTTGACGAAGCCGACGGCGTCGTTCTCGGCGAGTGCCCGGTCGTTATTGGCGAACGGTGAGGTGGTGACCGCGATATCACCGTGCTTTGCCCGTGCGTCCGCCTCGGTCAGGCCGATCTGCGCGAGTTCGGGTTCGGTGTAGATCGCGCGCGGCAGCGCGGCATAGTCGGCGCGTGCGGGCAGGCCGAGTGCGATGGCGCGCACCGCAAGCGACCCCTCGTGGCCCGCAACGTGGGTGAGCCGCGGCCCCGCGCGGCAATCGCCGATCGCGAGGATGTGGCGGGCGGAGGTGCGCTGGTATGCATCGACCTCGATCCCGTCCTCACCGACCGTGACGCCCGCCGCTACGAGGTCCAGCGACGCGACGTCGGGCGCGCGGCCGGTGGCGACGAGCAGGTGGCTCGCGGCAATCGTGCTGCCGTCGCCGAGTGTCACCTCGATCCCGGTCGCGGTAGCGGCGATCCGGTGCGCCGGGGTGCCCGCGACGATGCGGACCCCCTCGGCGCGCAGCGTGTCGAGAAGCAGCGTGGCCGCGCCGGCATCCTCGTGTGCGAGCGGGCGGTCGGCCTCGACCAGCGTCACCGTCGCGCCCAGCCGACGGAAAGCCTGCGCCATCTCCACCCCGATCGCGCCGCCGCCGAGGATGAGCAGGTGATCGGGGCACTCGGTCAGATCGAAGATCGTCTCGTTGGTAAGGTGCGGCGTGTCGGCGAGGCCAGGAATATCGGGCAGGCGCGGGCGCGAGCCAGTGGCGATCACGATGCGCGGCGCGCGCAGCGTCCGCTCGCCGACGCGCACGGAGTGCGGCGAGACGAAGCGCGCCTCGCCCGCGATCACTTCCACCCCCATCGCCTCGAACCGCTCGCGCGCATCGTGCGGCGCGATGCGCGCGATCGCGGCTTGCACATGCGCGTGCACCACAGCGAAATCGATGCGCGGCTCGCCCGACATCACCCCCAGACGCTCGGCGGTGCGGACGGCGTGCGCGCGGTGCGCGGCGGCGAGCAGCGCTTTGGACGGCACGCAGCCCGTGTTCAGGCACTCGCCGCCCATCCGCCCACGCTCGACCAAGGCGACGCTCAACCCATACATCGCGCAGCCGCCCGCTGCCGTCAGCCCGGCTGCGCCTGCACCGATGATGATGAGGTCGTGGGTGTGGTTCATGGGAGAGTCTTAGCTGTTGGGGCTTGTAGCACCTTAATTTTCGTAAGTGGAGACTTCGACCGGTTCTGGTGGATTGCGGACGTTCAGCCGACTCGTCTTGCCGCGAGCAATGAATTGATAGCCGCGCCACCCGCGACACCGATAACAAAGCTCACAACCGTCAGCAGCGCTGCCGCTTGAATGAAAGCCGTCGAGAGGGCTGAGCCGATAACAAACGCGGTTAGCCAACCGGCCACCAAAATGCAGCAGCTAGAAAGAAGTGCAACTCGCAGAATTACCCAACCGATAACGGGGCGGCCGGTCAAATTGGCTCCCTTAATTTGACCGACTAGTATCCGCCGCGCAGTCCAAGCCACTGCCGCCCAAGTGATGAGCGCCCCTATGATCCAAATTGTAGGAGCGTAGTGAAACAGCGCGCCCAGAACGTCGTCGGATACGTAGGTCGAAACAAAAGCGGCGATTGTCAGCACCGTGGTTTCGATGCCGAAAATCAAACGGTAGAGGGTCGCGGATGGCCGTTGTCGTTCCATCCCGCTTACATTGCATCCTAACTCCATGTCCGCAATTGGGCGGAGTCAGTCGCCGAAACGGAGCCCTACTGACCGTAGTCGGCCCCGCGAGGAACCGCTATACCCGCCCGCCCGAAGGAACCCCCATGCTCGACAATGCCCGCGATTATTATGGCCGAGTGCTCGGCGGTTCGGCCGATCTGAAGACGGATGCGTGCCGGACTACCGCTGCGCCGCCGCCCGATGTGAAGGCTGCGCTCGGTAATGTTCACGCGGATGTGCGCGGGCGCTATTATGGCTGCGGGCTGGTGGTGCCCGATGTGCTCGAGGGCTTGAGCGTGCTCGATCTCGGATCGGGTTCGGGGCAGGACGCCTATGTGCTCGCACAATTGGTGGGCGAGCGCGGCCGGGTGGTCGGCGTGGACGCCACGCCCGAACAACTCGCTGTGGCGCGCGCGCACGAGGCGTGGCACGCGGCACGCTTCGGTTACGCCGCCCCCAACACGCACTTTATCGAGGGCGATATCGAGCGGCTGGGCGCGCTGGGGCTGGGCGATGCCGCGTTCGATCTGATCGTGTCCAACTGCGTCATCAACCTGGTGGCGGACAAGGCGGCGGTGTTCGCCGCCGCGCACCGCCTGCTGCGGCCGGGCGGCGAGATGTATTTCGCCGACGTTTATGCGGATCGGCGCGTGCCCGCCCAACTGCTCGCCGATCCGGTGCTGCACGGCGAATGCCTCGCGGGGGCGCTCTACTGGGGCGATTTCCTCGGGCTGGCGCACGCGGCGGGGTTCGCCGATCCGCGCCTTGTGGCCGATCGCCCGCTGGCGCTGGGCGAGGCGGTCGCGGGCACGCTCGGCGGGATCGGCTTCTTCTCGGCCACATGGCGGCTGTTCCGCGTGGACGGGCTGGAGGCGTCGGCGGAGGATTACGGGCAGACCGCAACCTACCGCGGCACGATCCCCGGCGCCGCCGACCGCTTCGCGCTCGACAAGGCGCATCTATTCGAGACCGCGCGCGCGGTGCCGGTGAGCGGCAACACGGCGGCGATGCTGGCGGCATCGCGCTTCGCTCCGCACTTCGAGCTGACCGGCGATCATACCGCGCACCGGGGCGCGTTTGGTACCGCGCTGCCGTTCGATGCGAGCAGCCCCAAGCGCGCATCCTGTTGCTGAGGCGCGTGCTGCTGACCGGCGCCGCCGGTCTGCTGGGTGGCGAGATCGCGGCGCGGCTGGTGGCGCGCGGCTTCGCCGTCACCGCGCTCGTCCACCGCGCGACGGCGGTCCTGGGCAACGACGGCGCGCCGGTGCCCGTTGAGCGCATCGTCCATGGCGATGTCGCGGCGGACCGCTTCGGCTGGGAGCGCGCCGTGTGGGCTGCAGAGGCGACTGCGCACGATCTGATCGTCCACTGCGCGGCGGTGA
>JBBQJX010000065.1:0-8189 GCA_038326295.1 Sphingomonadales bacterium | reverse complement strand
ACTTCGCCGACCGATCCCAGTACGGGAAGTCCTGTCTCGGCCGCCAGCCGATCCTCGCTCACATAGGACGGATGCATCTGGCTGACGCCGAACGCCACCGCCAGACCCGCCAGCACACCGCCCACGAGCACGAGCGAGAGCAGCAATGCGCGGTTGGGTGCCACCGGCGCAGCATTCAGCGTCGGCGGATCAACCGTGCGGAATTCGACTTCCTTGGTCTGGTTGGCGATATCGCCGCGCAGCCGGATCTGTTCGCGCGAGCGCAGCAGATTGTCGTAGCCCGATTTCAACACGTCGTAATCGCGTGTCAGCTTCGACTGCTGCGCCACGATGTCGGGAGCCTGCGTCTGCTTGGTGCGCAGATCGTTCAGATACCCCTGCAACTGCGAACGCCGCGCGCTCAGCGCTGCGACCGAACTCTGCTTGTCGAAAAGCAGGCTGCGCAAGTTCACATAGACCGGGTTGGCCTGCGCTGCCGCCGCCTCCGACACCGCCGTCCCGTCCTTGCTCTTGGGCTCCCTGGCGAGCTGGTCCTTCAGCCGCCCGATCTGCGCGCGCGCCGAGACTATATCGGGATGCTTATCGGTATAGCCACGCGCCATGCTGTCCGAAATCCCGCGCTCCAGCCCCTCGATGCGCCCCTGCGTTGTCGTCGGATCGAACTTAGTGCCCGTGCCGAAATTGGGCGAGCCACGCGGGCTGTTGTACAGTGGCGAGTTGATCGTCGCGGGCGTGCTGGCGAGCTGCGATTGCAGCGCGCGCAGCGATCCCTGCGATTGCACCAGCTCCTGACCGGTCTTGTCGAGTTCGGTCCTGGTCGAGTTGGTGCGCGCGGTGATGTCGCCTTCGCCGGGGATCTGGTCGAAGAACTTCTGATCGAACGCCGCCTTCTTGGCTTCGGCATCCTCGAGTTGCTTCTCGCGCGCCGCGATCTGGTCGTCGAGGAACCGCCCCGCCTCGTTCAGGCTGTCGCGGTCCGAGGCGACGTTGTCCTCGATGAAGATGTTGATCAAATTCTGCACCACGCGCTGCGCGAACGCGGCGCGGACGCTGTCGCTCATCGCGCCGCTGTCGGCGGTGAACGAGAGGCCGTAGAGGTTCTCGCTCCCCTGCGGCGCGACGCTGATCTTGCCGGTCATGTCGGCGATCATCCCGTCGAGCGCGGTGCTGTCCACCGAAGACAGGTCCGGATTGCTCCGCCGCAATACCTTTTCAAGATTGGGGCGGCTGGTCAGCGTCTGGCGAACGACATCGACCTGCTGCTGCTGGCCCGCACCCTTGGTCGCGACACCCGTGACCGTGGGCAACAGATTGTTGTAATGCACATAGACGCGTGCCGTGGATTGATAACTGTTGGGGATCAACGAAACCGCAATCCAGCCACCGACGCAGACCAGCCACAGCGTCGCGAGGCCGTACCAGCGCCTGCGCCACATTCCATAAAGCGTGGCTCGTACCTGTTGGAATACCGATTCCATTGCGGTCTACTCCGGCTTCTCGCGCGTTGTGCTTAGAACAAGCTCTGCGGGATGATGATCACATCACCCGGCTGAATGCCGACATTGTACTTGGCCTCGCCGTTCTTGATCAACTTGCCGATTTTCAACGCGAACTCGCGCTGCTGCCCCGTTGCGCGGTCGGTCCGCACCAGCGTCGCCTTGTTGCCCGCTGCATATTGCGTAAGCCCGCCCACCGCGATCATCACATCGAGCAGCGTCATGTTTGCACGGTACGGGATCGCGGCGGGCTTGCTCGCCTCGCCCAGCACGCGCACCTGCTGGCTGAACGTCCCGCTGAACGAGTTGACGATCACCTGCACGTTGGGGTTCTGGATGAATTCGCCGAGCTTGACCGCAATGTCGGCGGCAAGCTGCGCGGGCGTCTTGCCCGCCGCCGGCAGGTCCGCGATCAGCGGCGTGGTGATGCGCCCATCGGGACGGACCGAAACCGTCGTGGTCAGCTCGGGGTTCTTCCACACGAAGATCTGAAGCGAATCGAGCGGACCGATAATATAGCTCGCGGGCAGCGTCTCGCCCTTGGCCGCATAGCTCGCGGTGGGCAGCTGCGTGGTGCCATGAACACCGCCGCCACATGCCGACAGCGTGGCGATCATGCTTGCGATCAGACCGGCTTTACGAACTCCGCGCGCCATCATCGTCAACATCCTCTGCCCTTGAGACCCCCGGCCGTCAGGGCCACGCCTAGTGCGCGCGGCGGGCCGATGTCAATTCCGGAGCGGAGGTAGTTGCTGCAATGCAACACGTTCAGACCAGCCGCTCGGCAGGCGGGCCATGTCCCAGAAATCGCTCGGGACTTGCCGTTCGCCCATAGGCCCCCGCCATGAACACCGCGATCAGATCGCCGACCTGCGTCACCGGCAACGCCACTTTCTCGCCCAGCCGGTCGAGCGGCGTGCACAGGCAGCCGACCACGTTCACGATCTCGGCGGCGGGTGCATCGAACCGGCTCGCATTGGCGAGCGGATAATTGCGCCGGATCACCGTGCCGAAATTGCCCGAGGCTGCGAGCTGATGGTGCAGCCCTCCGTCGACGATCACAAACGTCTCCCCCCGGCTGATTTTCCGATCGACAACCCGCGTGAGGTACACCCCGGCCTCGCCCACCAGCCAGCGGCCGAGCTCGAGGATGAAGCGTGTATCGCGCAGGATCGGCGGTCGCGCAGCAAGCACCTGGCCCAGCGCCACGCCGATCCGCTCGATATCGAGCGCGCGATCGGCCGGGAAATAGGGGATGCCATAGCCACCGCCGATATTGATATGCGGCGGCGGGCACGGCGCGTGGGCGGCCAGCTCGGCGGCGAGCGCCACAGTGCGCGCCTGCGTCTCGATCAGGCTGTCCGCGTCGAGGTTCTGCGAACCTGCGAAAATCTGGAAACCCCGGAACTCCACCCCCGAAGTCGCCATCCGCGCCAGCAAGGCGGGCGCCTGGTCGGCATCCACGCCGAACTGGCGCGGACCGCCGCCCATGCGCATTCCGCTCGCCTTCAGCTCGAAATCGGGGTTCACCCGCAGCGCCGCGCGCACCTGGCGGCCCAACCCCGCTCCGATCACGACCGCGCGATCGAGTTCGCCCGCGCTCTCGATATTGAGCGTTGCCCCTGCACCGATCGCCGCCGCCAGCTCGTCGTCGCGCTTGCCCGGCCCGGCGAAACTGATCCGATCCGGTGGAATCCCCGCCGCCATCGCCACCGCCAGCTCGCCGCCCGAAGCCACATCGAGCCCATCCACGCGCGCAGCCATCCATGCCACCAGTTCGCCCATCGGATTGGCCTTGATCGCATAGTGGATCGCCACCCCGCCGGGCAGCGATGCGCGCAGTCGCTCGATGCGCGCCGCGATCATCGCTGAATCGTACACAAACAGCGGCGTATCGCACTCAGCGGCCCACGCGCTCGCCGCGCGCCCGCCCACCGCCAGCTCGCCGTCCACCGTGCTGAAGCCCGCCGGCACGCGCACGGGATGCTCGCCCGCGCTCATGATCCAAGGTCCGCGCGAATCGCCGCGCGATCGATTTTACCATTTGGGCCGCGCGGCAGCGCGTGCCGCCATTCCACCCGCGCCGGGCGCATATAGGGGGGCAACGCCGCCGCGAGGCCGCGTGCCAGCCGCTCGCCCGACCCCTCAACCGCCGCCACCGCCACCAGCACGATCGCCTGGCCCAGCCGCTCGTCCGCCACGCCGAACGCCGCCGCCTCGGCGACTGCGCCGGTCGCTTGCGCGGCCTCCTCCACGTCGGTCGGCGAGACGCGAAAGCCGCTCGTCTTGATCATGTCGTCGCCGCGCCCCACGAAATAATGCAGCCCTGCCGCGTCGCGCCGCAGCGTATCGCCCGACCATACCGCCATCCCGTCCCCCAGCCAGCCGGGCGCGGCGCGAAAACGCTCGGCAGTGCGCGCGGGATCGTTCCAGTAGCCCTTCGCCACCAGCGGCCCCGCATGGACCAGCTCGCCCGGCTCGTCGTCGGTCGCCTGCGATCCGTCGGCGCGTGCCAGTCCGATACGCGCATGCGGAATCGGCTCGCCCACGCTGTCGGGGTGCGCATCGACCAGCCCGGGATCGAGATACAGCGAACGGAACGCCTCGGTCAGCCCATACATCAGGTAGATCGCAGCCTGCGGAAACATCGCGCGCAGTCGCTGCGTCACGCGCCCGGGCATCCGCCCGCCCGTCACCGTGATCCGCCGCACACTGTCTCCCGCGCCATCATCCCATGCCGCGTCGATCAACTGCACGAACAGCGGCGGCACGCCCGAAAGCGTGGTCGGCCGATGCGCCGCCACCGCCTTCACCACATCGCGTGGCGTCAGATATTCGACCAGCGCCGCCGATCCGCCCGCCATCAGCGCGCTTGTGACCACGCTCAGCCCCGCGTCGAACCCCAGCGGCAGCACCGCGAGCGCGCGGTCGTCCGCACGCAGCTTCAGATACGTCACGACGCTGTCGGCCGAGAGCCAGAGATTGGCATGCGAGAGCATCACACCCTTGGGACGGCCCGTGCTGCCGCTGGTGTAGAGCAGCGCCGCCAGATCGTCGGGCGTGTGTATGGGCGCGAGCGGCGCGAGGCCCCCCTGCCCCAATTCCTCCAGATCGAGCACGCGCGCTTGCCCCAGTGCCCCATCGACTGCCAGCGCGTCGGCGCGCGCCATCTGCGTCAGCAGCAGCGCAGCGCCGCTATCGGCGAGGATATGCGCCACCTGCGCGGGCCGCAGCACCGGATTGATCGGCACCGCCACCCCACCGCCACGCCACACACCGAACATCGCCGCCACCATCGCGATCGATTTGGGCGCGTAGATCGCCACCCTGTCGCCCGCACGCAGCCCGGCCGCCGCCAGATCGCCCGCGATGGCGTCCGCCCGCGCGGTCAGCCCGGCATAGGTCGCGACGAGATCGCGCTCGAACAGCGCGGGCGCGTCGGGCTGCCCGCGCGCGAGCAGGCGGTCGATGGTCTCGCTCATCCGCCCAGCCGCACCCGCACGACCGGCCGCCCGGCACCGACGCGCGACAGAATCGGCCGCGCGCCGAGCACCAGCTGCATTTTCCCCACACGCACCAGACTCACCCGCCCGATCTCCCGCGCGCCCAGACGCGCATGCGCGCGGCGCGAGGGGAGGTTATAGTCTGCGATGCGGCTGACCGACCAGCCAAGCCCGCGCCCCCGCGCCCATTCGCGCGTCGCGGTCCACAGCGCCGCGAACGCGCGTCCCGCACGCGCCGAGGGTGCGACGCCCATGCCCGTGTCCCACGCCGCACCTTGCGGCAGTTCGAAGCGCAGCCACGCCTCGTCCTCATCGAAGCCGCCCTCGCCGACCCACGTTGCCGCGATCAGCGTATCGCGCCGCCACACTCCCAGGCACGTCATCCCCTGCGTAATCCGCCATGCAGCCGCATGGGCGTCCGCAAGCCCGGCCGCGACCGCCAGCTCGGGCGCGGTTTCGCCCCACGCCAGCCCCGCCCCCGGTTCGGCGGGCATCTTCGTCACCGGCACCGCGACCAGCACATAGCGCTCGAACGCGCACCCGGGCACCCACGCCACGATCCTTCGGGCGCGATAGGACAGCGCCGCTTTCCAGGACCGAATTGCCATGATTGAAGGCGCGCCTATAACGCGTCGTCAACGCAAGCAAACCTCGGGCGGGGAAATGGCGACAGTGCATGCCGATGTGTCGGTTGTGAAAACGCGGGTCGAAACCTTGAACGTCGGCGAGGCAGTGCGCGGCGTGCTGGCGGACGTGCTCGCGCTGCGCCCCGCAACCGCGCGCGGTCTCGCGCCGGCCACAGCCCTGTTCGGCTCGCTCCCCGAACTCGATTCGATGGCGGTCGCGAGCGTGCTGACCGAAATGGAGGATCGGCTGGGCATCGTCATCGACGACGACGAGGTCGATGGCGAAATGTTCGCCACCTTCGGATCGCTCGTCGCCTTCGCGCGCGCGAAGGTCGGCCACGCCTGACCTTCACGCTCGAAATGGTCTGCGGCGACGGCGAGACGCTGCCCTGCGTCCTGCGCGGCCCGGTCGATGGCATGCCGCTGCTGATCCTCCCCGCCTTCTTCGAGGAGATGAACCGCACCCGCCGCCTGCTCGCGCGCACCACGGCGCGGCTCGCCGAGGCCGGAGTACGCAGCTGGATGCCCGATATGCCCGGCACCGGCGATCACGCCGAAGGCTTCGAAGCGATGGACCTGCCCCGCTGGCGCGCCGCACTCGCCGCGCTGGCGCGGGTCGCGGCGCAGGGTCACGCACTGCACCTGCTGGCGGTTCGCGGCGGAGCGCTGCTCGCCGACTCAATCCCGGCCGCTTCGCTGTATCGCCTTGCACCGCCGTCCTCGGGCACGGCGCTTCTCCGCGATCTGTGGCGCACCCGCGCCGCTTCCGATATCGAAGCGGGGGGTGCCGAAACCCCCGCCAACCTCGAAGCGCGCAGCGTCGGCGGTGAAACGATCGAAGCGGCGGGCTATGCCATCGCCCCCACGCTGGCCGCAGCGCTGCGCGCCGCCATGCTGCCCGCGCTCGCGCTCCCGTGCCGTACCGCCGCGACCGCGCCGGGCCCCGGCGTGGACATCGTGCTCCCCGGCCCGCCACCGTGGCGCCAGGCCGAGCCCATCGACGAACAGCCGCTCGCCGATGCGCTCGCCGCCGATCTTCTCGTTTGGATGCGCGTTCCAAACCTTAACGCCTGATCGCCCGTAAAGAACGCCATGAGCATCCGCCCCCTCCCCATCGACGCAGACGGCGCGCGTCTTGCCGGAGCGTTGCATGTCGCCGACGGACCCGTCGGCGCGCTGATCGTTTCCGGGGCACCGCAGGGCCGCTTCGGCGCGCATCGAGGCTTCGTGGCACTGGCCGGAGCGCTCGCGGCCGCCGGGGTCAGCACGCTGCGCTTCGATCGGCGCGGCATCGGCGATAGCGACGGGCATGATCCGGGCTTCGCGCATATCGCCGCCGATATCGTCGCCGCGCGCGCCGCGCTGCGTGCCGCCTGTCCACAGGTCCGCCACGTGATCGGCATCGGCCTGTGCGACGGTGCCGCCGCGCTTGCGCTCGATCCGCGCGGCTTTGACGCGCTGATCCTGCTCAACCCGTGGACACGCGATACCGAGGAAGCTGGCGATCTCCCGCCCGCCGCCGCGATCGCGCAGCGCTACCGCGCCCGCCTCGCCAGCCCCGCCGCGTGGGTGCGGCTTCTGACGGGCAGGGTCGATCTGAAGCGGGCCCTTCGCGGTCTGGCCCACATCACCCGCGCCGATCCCCTCACCACCACCGCGCAAGCCGTCGCCGCCGCGCTCGCCCGCTTTCCCGGCCCGGTCGCAATCCTGCTTGCGCAGCGCGACAACACCGCTCAAGCCTTCGCCGCACTATGGCGCGCGCCCCCCTTCGCCCCCGTACGTCAAACGTCGCGCGCGCACGTCCAGTGGCTCCCCGCCGCGACGCACACCTTCGCCGGAGCAGCGCAGGCGCACGAACTGGCGGCACGGTGTCTGGCGTTCGTGGCCGCATGCGAGGCGCGCTGGTCTGGCTGCTGAAGGCATCGCTGGCGCTGCTGCTGTTCTGCCTCGCCTGGATCCTGCTTTACCGGTTCGTGAACCCGCCCTTCACGTTCCTGATGCTGCGCGATTCGATCGAGGGCCATCACGTCGAACAATCGTGGCTGCCGCTCGAGCACATCTCCGCCAACTTGCCACGCGCGGTGATCGCAGCCGAGGATTCGCGCTTCTGCGCGCATCATGGCTTCGATCTCGATGCCATCCGTAAAGCCGCTGCGCGCAATGCCGCCGGGGGGCATTTGCGCGGCGGCTCCACCATCAGCCAGCAGACCGCCAAGAACGTCTTCCTGTGGCCGGGGCGTTCGTGGCTGCGCAAGGGGCTCGAGGCGGGCTTCACCGCCGGGATCGAGGCGATGTGGGGCAAGCGCCGCATCATGGAAGTCTATCTGAACGTGGTGGAGCAGGGACGCGGGATTTACGGGGCGCAGGCCGGTGCGCAGCGCGCCTTCGGCCATTCTGCGGAGCGCCTGTCCCCGCGCGAGGCGTCGCGACTGGCAGCGATCCTGCCGCAGCCGATCGTTCGCTCCGCCGCCGCGCCGTCGCGCGCCACGCGGCGATATGCGGGCCGGATCGACCGGCGTATCGGCGTGGTCCGCGCCGATGCGCTCGACGCGTGCATCCGGGAG